>NZ_AHOO02000010.1 GCF_000244755.1 Leptospira licerasiae serovar Varillal str. VAR 010
ATTATGATCTAATTTCTCTTCGCAACCCATCGCGAGAAGACTAAACGCGAATAAGGTAAATAAGGATCTTATTATATAATATACTTTTCTCATCTCTCTTTCCTTAGAACGCGTGACTGAAGTTTACGAATAACTGTTCGTCTTCTTTAGATTTTGCCCAGTCGATCATTATGATTGTAGCCTGGTTCCATGCGATCCTGAGGCCGATACCATGCGAATATTTGTAATCCTTAAGACCGGCTTTATGCTCGTCGTTCCAGACTCGTCCGAAGTCCATGAAAGGAACCAGGTTGAATGCGAAGTATTCGTCTCCTACGCGTAAGGATCCGAATTTCCATCTTACCTCTAAGTTACCCCAGCCCATCATTCTTCCGACAAAGCGGTCCTGTTTGTAACCACGGATGGTCCGGATCCCTCCAAGTCCTCCGATCAAACCTTCTGTTCCCCACATATTACGATATTCGAAGAACGGAACGTCTCCTTCGGAGAGTCCTGCTCCAAAACGGGAGGCAATCACGAGTTTTTCGAATACTTTAGGGAACGGACTCCAGAAAAATTTTCCTTGAGCGAAGTATTTTTGGAAATTGAAGTCTGAGCCGAATGCCTTGCTGTTTTTCTCGAAAGTTCCTTCTATAAATACACCGCTGTTCGGATCAGGTTCGAAGTCCCGAGTATCATACACGAGAGCGACACGAACCGCGTTTACATAACCGCCATGATATCCTAAAATTTTCCCAGCTTCTGCATCTTCCGTTAGACGGGTCTTAGCGTTAGGCACCATCGCTCCGTAATCCATTCCGAGAACAGGATCGTAACCTTGCGCTTTCCTTCCATCAAAAGTCCTGATAATATTTTCGGAAGCTTTTATACCCGCAACTACACGGACCGTTCCACCGAAGAAGGATCTTTCGGTGCTCAGATTGATCATAGGAGTTTCGATGATGTATCCGTTGTACATCTTATTGGTAACAACAAATCCAGGTTGGCTCGGAACTCCGTAGTAAGTGTTTCCACCAAAAGCGACCGGATCTTGAGGACCACCAGGTCTATAATAGCTAAAATTTTTGCCTTGGTCAGCGAATGTCGCGTTTGTATAATAATCCCCGCCTGGTTGGTTACGATCATAGTAACTTAGGCCCTTTAAAGAACTCTCACCTATTCCAAAATATAGAGTGGTTGGCGTAATCGTTAGAAACGCATCCGCACGCAAACGCCATTGCGTATTTGCAATAAACGGCATATCCAAACTCAACTGATGGTATTGAGCGTTCTTGCTCGTATTAAAATACTGACCAAAAAACCTAACTCTGTAAGGAGTATAATCGAATAATGGATCTGATTTCAGGCCGTTATTGTAAGCATAAGCGCGAACACCAAAACCGACACCTTCGAGCGGATCCGAATTGATAAGAGGAAGTCCGGTAGGATACCAGCCTTCTCTTTTGACAGCCAGGTCTTTTGCACAAAGCTGTTTAGAAGAATCCATATGAAACGGTAAATTTTTACGAGCAGGAGGCTTCTCGCAGCCCGGTTCAGGGATAAAATCTTGGGCGTCTATATTGAAACTTGCTATAAAACAAACCGTTAGCACCAACGATTTAATTTCTTTAATCCTCATGTATACTCCGGATTTAAGATTTTAAGTTCGTTAGTTATCGAAGTGGCAATAGCTTATGTCAATTGAAAATTTCAAATCAGGGTTTTGAGGACCCCGTTCATCACGCAAAAGTTCCCGTTCATCACAATGGTTATAAAAAAAATCAGCAAATTACGCATTAGTAAAACACGATTTCGACGCAGATATAAGAGAGATATAAGTGAACCCTTGTTTAGGTATCATAGAGAAGCCGAGAAGATAAAATCGTAATATTACCAATTTATAATATTACTGCTGGGGATTATAAAACTCAGAAAGAGTCACGGGGGCAGGAAGAGTCTCCGAAGATCTCACACAAAGAAACGGAGATTTTTTCACTGTTGGAGTTCCAACATATCAGATTGAACCCGATGCTGGAGTTCCAACATTTTTCTCCGCAATCTTACAAAGCTCGCCTTACCCTTTGTGGCTCGGCTCAGACTCAGTGACTCTGTGTGAAAAACTCCCCGTGTCTCTATAAACTCCGTGTTTTATCCTTATCTTACACAACGAACAAAGTAACGGCTAGTCTTGCTAAAAGCCTCGTCTTCACCAAATCTATCTTTAGAGAATGATACTGCTCTAGCTGTCTTACCGGCTGCATCTTGTTCATTCCCTGTAGAACTCCAATAGAATGCCTCTATGGTATCAGGAAACTTTAAGAGCATGAAGTTGCGGCTATTCGAACTTA
>NZ_AHOO02000011.1:0-85000 GCF_000244755.1 Leptospira licerasiae serovar Varillal str. VAR 010
TTCGCAACCCATCGCGAGAAGACTAAACGCGAATAAGGTAAATAAGGATCTTATTATATAATATACTTTTCTCATCTCTCTTTCCTTAGAACGCGTGATTGAAGTTTACGAATAACTGTTTATCTTCTTTGGAAACCGCATAGTCGAACATGATGATCGTTGTTTGGTTCCATGCGATCCTGAGACCGATACCTCGGGAATATTTGTAATCCTTGGTCCCCACCTTATGTTCGTCGTTCCAGACTCGTCCGAAGTCCATGAAAGGAACCAGGTTGAATGCAAAGTGTTGTCCCGCAACGGAAAGTGAACCGAATTTCCAACGAAGTTCGATATTACCCCACCCCATTGCACGTCCTACGAATCGGTCTTGTTTATAACCTCTTAATGTAGTACGTCCGCCTAATCCGGAGATCACACCTTCCGTTCCCCACATATTACGATATTCGAAGAATGGTGCGTCTCCCTCTGTAACGGAGAAACCGCCTCGTCCTGCGAGAACCAATTTGTCGAAAACTCTTGGAAACGGACTCCAGAAAAATTTTGCCTGTGTGAAATATTTAGAATAATCGAAATTAGATCCGAAAGTTTTTGCCGATCTTTCGTATGTCGCTTCTAAGAATACACCTTGATTCGGATCAGGTTCCAAGTCTCTGGTGTCGTATACTACACCTAAACGAAGTGTATTTACCATACCTCCATGGTATCCTAAGATCTTTCCCGAATTATAATCTTCGGTAATTTTAGTAGTACCGTTAATCGCCTTTCCGCCCGAATTGATCCCGAATCCATCTAAGTAAGGATCCGAAGCATTCGCAAGAGTTCCGTCAAATGCTCTTACTATATTCTGGGACATACGAAGTCCTGCAACAAGTCGGACAGTTCCTCCGACATAAGATCTTTCTCCACTTAGCATAGCAGTAGGAGAGATCAAATTATATCGGTTGTACTGAGAGTCTGTCACTCTGAATCCGTTTTGAGCGGGGAACCCGTTGTATACTGAACCGTTGATATCCACAGGATCTCCTGGGCCGCCTGGTCTAGTATATGCCAGGTTCCTTTGTTGGTCGGCAAAAGTTGCGTTTGTAAAAACTTGGCCTCCATCTTGGTTCCTATCCGTATAGCTTAAGGTTTGAAGAGAAGATTCTCCCAAACCGAAGAATAAAGTGTTCGGATTCGCATCGTAAACACCCTCTCCTCTCAAACGCCATTGTGTTCCGAACACGTAAGGAGCGTCAAAGGCAACGTCCTGATACTGACGATGTTTTGTGGTGTTGAAGTATTGAGCGTAAATCCTGAATTTGTAAGGTGTATATTCGAAAAATGGATCTTCTTTCTTTCCATTATTATATGCGAATACACGAATACCGTAACCTATACCTGTATTCGGATCCGAATTCAAAAGAGGAAGTCCTGTCGGAAACCAACCTTCTTTTTTCTTTTCAAGATCCTTTTTACAAAGCTGTCTTTTAGGACTTATGTAAAACGGTAGATCCGTTCTTTCAGGAGGTTTTTCACAACCATCTAAGAGGCCCGGATCGGCGGAGATATTTTGAGTCGAAACAAAGGCCAATATAGCAATTATGCCGATGCGAATAAGGAAATGCTTCATGCAGTAACCTGAAATTTTTTATGGAATTCGCAATGTATAATAGCGTCCGAACCGATGTCAAATTTATTCCTGGAACCTTTTTCTTCTAAGAAGGGTCAGCAGTCTCGACTTGAACCTCATTCTAAAATTATCATATCGCTTGTTCGAAATAAGAATTTAATTTTTAACAATACTGAAATGTTCCAGTCTCATAAAACATTTCGACATGGAGAGAGAATGGAAATTTATTATTCGGCTAATTTGATCAACAACTGATCTTGGGAAACGATATCGCCTGGCTCCGCAAGTACTTCTTGCACCTTAGCATCCGTCCCGGCCTTTAAGGCGTGCTCCATCTTCATTGCTTCTACTACCGCAAGGGTCTGTCCTTTTTTTACGGAGTCACCTGACTTCACTTCTACCTTGATGATCTTTCCAGGCATAGGACTTTTGATCTCTAAAGAAGCCGATTGAGCATCCGAAGCTTCCCTCCCTTTGATCGCAAACTGGAAGGTTTTTCCTTTAGTATGAATGAAAAGTTTACCACTTCTAAGTAATGCGACACTCCCATCAGGTAGGGAATAAGAGCCGTCTTCTTCCCCAGTCCAAGAATAATGAGTAAGAAGTGATTCCCATTTCTTTTCAGGACCGAATAATCTAGAAGAGGAATCTCCCAGATCTATTACGTATTCTTTTTCTTTCCATTGGAGTCGGAATAATCGGTTCAAGATATTTCTCCCCAAACTCCGTTCGGCCCGACGGCTTCCCATACGGAGGAAGTTTTCACAGTACGGTTCGCAAGGAAAGAAGCAGTTCTCATAAGCGCTTCTTTTTCTTCTCCGGATTCTTCCCAAACTATTTTATGTTTTTCTAAAAAATGAGTATTGGTGTTTCCTTTTACGAATTCGGAATGCTCCAAGATTGCCTTTAAATAATTCAGGTTTGTAATAGGTCCGAATACTATAGTTTCCTCTAACCCGGCGATCAGATTTTTACGCGCCTCTTCTCTTGTTTTTCCGATCCCGATCAATTTAGCTAACATAGGATCGTAATAGAGAGAAACTTCGGAACCGGTAACAACTCCGGAATCGACTCTGACATTCTGTATCTCGGGGAATCTGGCAAGTTCTACCTTTCCGATGGAAGGTAGGAACTCATTCTCAGGATCTTCCGCATACAATCTGACTTCGATCGCATGTCCGCTCTGAGATGGGGATTTTCCTGCAGTGAGTTTTTCGATACTCATTCCTTCCGCAATTCGGATCTGCCATTCGACTAGATCGAAACCGGTGACGGATTCGGTCACTGGATGTTCTACCTGGAGTCTTGTATTCATTTCCAAAAAGTAGAATGCCCCGTCTTCTCCCAAAATGAACTCAACCGTTCCAGCACCCAGATAACCGATAGAAGAAGCGGCCTTAACAGCAACTTCACAAATCTTTTGTTTCAGATCGGAGGGCAGATTCGGTGCGGGAGATTCCTCCACTACTTTCTGGTGTCTTCTCTGGATGGAACATTCTCTTTCGAATAAATGTATCACTTTCCCGGAAGTATCCCCGAATACCTGGACTTCTATATGTCTAGGATTGACGATGTATTTTTCTAAGAACACTCTCGAATCCCCAAAAGCGTTCCCTGCCTCTCTTTGGGCGGATTCTAATGCGGGTAAAAATTCTTCTTTGGAAAAGACACGCTTCATACCTTTTCCGCCACCGCCTGCGCTTGCTTTGATCATGATCGGAAATCCGATCCTCTCGGCTTCTTTTAATAATATGGAATGTTCTTGGGAATCCCCTTCGTATCCGGGAACAACCGGAACTCCTGCCTTTTCCATGGCCGCGCGAGAACGAATCTTGTCTCCCATTAAGTCCACAGTTTCTGCCTTAGGTCCTAAGAAAGAAATTTTTGCCTTAGATAGTTCTCTTGCAAATTCAGCCTTTTCGGACAAAAAACCATAACCCGGATGGACCGCGTCGGCTCCGGTCTCCTTGATCGCCTTTAGTATATTAGAAATTACTAAATAAGATTTAGAAGGTTCCGACTCTCCTAAATAAAACGAAAAGTCTGCAGCTTTTACGAATGGAGCATCTTTATCCGCGTCGGAATACACGGCTACGGTCTCGATTCCCAACCTTTTGCAGGTCTTCTGGATACGGAGGGAGATCTCTCCCCTATTTGCGATGAGTAGTCTTTTGATCACTTGGATTTAGTAGAGACAGGTTCCTGCACAATTCCGATTTCGGAATCTAATGCAATCTTTTCCTTGCTCATGGTTTCGTATAAAAAATCCCTAAAACTCTCCCAGGTCTCGTGAGTCCAAGGTTCGTATCTTCCGATGAATTTATACCCGACTTTAGCAAACATAGGTTCTGTTTGGTAAGTGGTGATACCGGATTTTAGTACCAACACTACGGGGATCTTATTTTCAAATGCGAGTTTGATCATACCTTTTTGCATAGGTTGGATAATTTCGGAATAAGAATTATGGCCTTCCGGATAAACTATATAAGAAGTAGTGGAAAGACCTTTGATCAGATTACGAACGGAAACCGCTATGGTTGCCGCCTTAGAAGTTTCGAAAACCTGAGAACCCATCGCCTTCATCCACCAATAAGCGACTAAAGTTTTTTTGATCACTTGGTTCGCTAAATAAGGCTTATTTACTACCAGACAATCGTAAGGAAAATCTATTTCGTTTACATGATTTAGGAAGATCATGTGACCCTTTTCAGGGATCTGCATCTCATTCTTTATCGTCAGATCCGTTTTGGTCATACGGATCACGACCGGTCCCCAAGTTTTTGCTCCTCTTAAAAAAGCCGCATATTGTCTTTCTCTTCTCCCGATCGCAGCATAAAAAATTCCAGCGATCATAGAAGGAAATGCTACCGTAAGTACCAATCTTAAGGTTACGACATAGGTGCGTAATACCAATTTACGATACTTAGGGGAAAACCTGCCCAAACGGCTTTCCATAAACTTGAGTGGATTCATGCGAACTATGCTTTAGTACCTCTCCGAACAAGGAAAGCAAATTCTTAGAAGTATTCAAAAGGAGAAACACGAATGCAACAATTCCACTCTGACATAACTTACAATGTTCGCTTTACTTAAAATGGGAATAATAAATAAAAAAGCCCGTCCCCTTTGGAAACAGGCCTTCTATTTTTCAGAAGAATGGAAAGATCTTATTTATTTGGCTGGCTTGCTGCAGCAGCTTGTTTTCTCTTCTGAGCTCCCGGAGGGATTTTATCTCCCAGGAGTTTTTTACGAGTCTCAGCATCCCAACGAAGATATAGTTTATTGTCTATCTCGTCGTCGTAAACTCTTCCTAAAATATCCACAGCGTCTCTACGATAATCGTCCGGAATTCTTTTATCGAATACGGGGCTCATTTTATTATCCGCGCGGACAAGAGGATTCGTAGAGAAGTCGTAAGTTACACCTTCAACGGAAACAACTTCTCCAGGAGTGACCTCTCCGATCTCGTTACGAGTCTCTTCGGTCTTAGCGTCCGATCTTTGTAGATAGTAGTTATCGTAAGGATACTTGAGTTTGAAAATGTTCATCGCATTGGATCTTGCGTCCCTACAAAGATTGATCGCTCCTAAATACATTTCGATACGATGTTTTCTGTGCTCAGGCTGGAGTTTTTGATGTTTCTCCAAATGTTTTTCTATCTTAAGAGCGTTATTCCTAGCTTCCTTCGCTTCTCCTAAGAATTGATAACCTAATTCCATATTCTTTTCGATGGTGTATTTATTCACCACGTAATGGAATTCTCTCGGGTTATACATCCTACGAGTAAAAGGAGCTTCTCTATTCTCCTTAATGTCCGCACGAATATAACTGGTTTTTCCGTATTCCACGGAAATATCCACAAGAGCTCTATCCATAGGATTGTTCGGATTTTTCTTTTCGATCGCAGTTTTTAGGATCTCTTCCGTTCTTTCCACATAGGCTTGTGAAAGTTCTTCCAAAAGAAGTTCCATTCCAAGCTGAGATTCCAAAAATCTACGATAAGAATTTACAAAGTTTCCTTCGAAGAAATACAAAAGACCTTCTTGGTACAGTCTTTTTAGTTCTTTATACTTCGCGAGCCTCTCCCCATCTGCCTGGGGTTGCCCGTTTGCGGAGGATTTTACCTCTCCCGGATAATTTTTTACGACCGGCTCTATCGCTCTTAAATAAGTTAAGAGTTCTATTCTCTTCTTATACGATTTCATAGAAACGGCTTCGCCGTGTAATAGAACTGGGGCGACTAACATCGCAATCATGAAAACGAGAAGTTTTTTCATTGGCGGACCTTTTCCTTAGTATCTTCTTGAGAAGACCGGGTTCAACCCGAAAATCGTGCTTTTCTTCTTAGTCTATCGGTTAGAATACGGTGAGAATTGACGCTTCCGGCTCGATTTTTCCGGAAATTCTTCGTATGACAGCAACTGCATTAGCCCAAGGCAAAAAAATCTCGTTTCGTAACAAAGAAGATACGGTCTGCCCTATCTGTAGCGAGGTCCACCAAAGGGAAAGTATGTTCCAAGGGGGAGGAAGGCTGATCGCAGGCAAACTCACCCAAGAATTACGTCGCTTATACGAAAAAAACAAAAAATTCGGCAGGGTTTCCCCGAACGATTACGTTCTAAATGTCTGCCCACGTTGTCTTTATACTGCATTTCCTAAAGATTGGTCCGGTCTAGATGCGGATGAACTAGCAAAACTACGAGAATCCGCAGAGATCCGACGTAAAAATATAGAGTCCATCATGGGACCTACTGATTTTTACCAGGAAAGAAATCTGATCTTAGGGGCCGCGTCTTATCTTTTAGCGATAGAATGTTACCAGTCCAGAAAAGTTACAGTAGCTCCTACACCTAAAAAAGCAGTCTGCGCTGTCCGAGGGGCCTGGTACTTTGATGATGTGAACACAGAGTTTCCGGGAATGGGTTACGACAAGATCCGGGACCTTCTCTACCAAAAAGCCGCAGGCTGGTACACAGAAACAATGGAAATCATGCAGTCTGGTTCCGAACCGGTGGATGCAGCATCTTACTTACTCGGACCGGATACTGACAAAAACTGGGGATTTGACGGAGTCATTTATCTTTCCGCTTATCTCACAATGAAGTTCAAGGAAGAACTCGCATCAGATGCCGCTTCTAAACTAAACCTTCTTATCCGAGCCAAAAGGACTCTTTCCAGATTGTACGGTTCCGGTAAGGCGTCCAAATCCAAACCTTCTGTCATTATCGATATGGCAAAAGAACTCTATGACGAATACAATAAGATCATAGAGGAGATGGGCGGAGAAAAATAAGAGAATTGTTTCTCCGTTCGCCCCGTCGTTTTACTCAACTAGCTTCCACCCTCTTACTATGACAGAAGATCCTAGAAACTATGCCTTGCTGATCGAATTCGATGGTGGATGTTTTTTCGGATACCAAAGCCAAAAACAATCCCCAACAGTTCAGGAAGAAATAGAGAAAGCCTTAGAGGTACTTCTAAAAAAACAAACCCGGATCTGGGGCGCAGGAAGAACGGACACTGGTGTCCATGCAAGGGGAATGGTCGTAAATTTTAAGACGGATTCTCCGATCCAGAACCTGTCGAAGTTCCTACTCGGAATGAATGCACTCACCGACCGAGGTCTGGCTATTCATGAGATCACGGAAGTTCCGCTGAATTTTAACTCTCAATTTTCATGTACTGCAAGAGAATACGAATACCTTTTAGTTAACGCAAGGTTCCCTAGACCCATTTGGAAAAACAGAGCATTCTGGTACCAACATCGGATTGACGTTTCCCGCTTAAGAGAAGAACTGGAACTACTAAAGGGAGAGCACGACTTTAGAAGTCTGGCAAAAGCCACTTCGATGCGGAACCGCAGGAGCACGACTCGGGTCATCTATGATGCGAGCCTTTTAGAAAGTGAAGAAGAGCCCGGACTTCTTCGTTTACGGATCAAGGCAAACGGTTTCCTCCATAATATGGTCCGGATCCTAACCGGAACACTTTTTGAAATAGCGATAGAGAAGCGCAAAGAGACGAATATATTGAAAATACTTTCTTCCAAAGATAGAACGATAGCCGGGATCACCCTCCCTCCTTACGGATTGTATTTTCTAAAAGCGTACTACGATTCTTTTCCTGAGATAGAACGTATGTACCAAGACAGAAAAGAATTCGGTGGAGTTCCTAGATGAAAAAACTCCTTCTGATCGCATTTTTACTTTTTCCCTGGTCCCAAACATTCTCCTATCCTGACCAACTGGATAATAAAGCAGTAAAATATCTGGGAGGAAACCCGGTTTCTCCTCCTATGGATTTTAATAAGATTGGTAATAGTTTCAAAAATGGAGAATTGATCCTAGCACAAGCTGGTGGAAATTTACCTTCTTCCGGACTTTCCCGCTCGGACAAAAAAGATGGTACAGAAGACGAAGAATTAGAGGAAGAACTTCCTACATTCTACGATAATAGAAAACCGGAAATCGGCGCCTGGGTAGGAGCTTCGAATCCATTCCCCGGCTCGGAAGCACAGAAGTATTTGGATACAACTCTGGGTGGCGGGTTTTTCTATAGAGTTCCTTGGCCTTGGATCTTTTATGTGGAAGTAGGAGCATCTTACTCCAACTATTTATCCAGATCCGAAAGAGCTCTGACAACGATCCCAGTATATTCTGCACTCTGTTATAAACTTCCTTTCGAACTTCCGATCACATTTATGGTTAAGGCTGGATTTGGAGAAACCTATGTGGTGGCAAGACCTGCAAACACTTCCCGTTGGAACGATACATTGTATGCAGGATTCGAGGCAAGTTTCGTAGCAGGAAAAAAGATCCGGATCGGGATCCGACTGGACTACAATAAAATTTATGAATCAGATTTAAATTCGCCTGCGGAAACAAAGTATCCCTACGTGGGTCCTACTGTGGATCCAAGGTTGAATAATCCGTATTATTACAATAAAGTGGATACTGAATTTTTCCATTTCGGTTTAATGGTGAGCGTATTCTTATGATTTCCAAAACGAATCATCTTTTATACCTTTCTTCTATTTTGCTAGCATTCGTTTCAGATTGTAAGGTAGGACATTGGGAAGGAAACGCCACCGATAACCCGGTAATCAGTACTCTTTTTAATAGCCGGATGTTGCTCCTAATGAAAGGTACGTATGCGACCGACAGTCCTCTTGAATTTTCAGAATACAATAACGGAACTGGAGATGTATACGAGGATCCATCCGGCGATCCTACTTTCAATACAGCCGGTCTTCCTAAGATGGCCAATCTTCCCATTTATATCGATATAGGTGAGATACGTATTTCTTCCAAATACCAAGACGGTCTAAACAATCTTTCTCAGATCAGGACGGTTGCAGCTGCTAAAGCTTTCTGGGATAACGTCGCTCCAAATAGAGAGGTATATTGCACCCAGCCCTATACATTGAATGCAAATACATGCCGATCCCTGAACGGCGAATTCAAAATGGTCCAATTCTTAAACGGAGAAGGAGCCGAATTCCCTTCTAACGATCCTACTTCCGGAACAAACAGCGGACTTGCGAGCCAATACTATTATACCGGAACTTATATCCGTTCCTTAGTTACAGGTTGGGGAAATTCCCCAGGCGTAGACCTAACAAAAGTAACCTTCTTTGATAACTATGGAGTTTATGGATTTAATATAGTTCCAAGACTTGCATATGCTGCCGGAGCAACAGACAAATCGGGTTATCCTTTAGTATTCCCACTCCTCTACTCTGTACAACCCGGAGAAGCGGATATGGACTTTAAACCCGGATTCGAGCCTTATATTTTCGAAGTAAGAATGAACCTTAAGGAAAACTTAATGTTGCATTCCATCAAGGCTGCTGACGGAAGTACCGCAGCCACTCTCATTTCTATCAGCGATTGGAAAGTAAATCACCAAGGCCAAACCGATATGGGAGGGGGGATATTATCCAGATCCAGGACAATTTATCCGAGCGGGGCTTCTTCTCTAGCAATCACAGGCGGTTCCGGAAATCTAACTCATTACTTTGCGGTTTTCAGAGAAAATGAAACAAATGTCACGAGTAAACTTCCTTTGGCCGCAACTCCTGCAAGAAGCGGCACGGTAAAGATGAAATACATCAACCCTGGAACTCATAAATTATACTGTCTGGCTGATACAGGAAACCTGGACGGTTTTCCTGATACGATCGTAGGGACTCCACTCACATTTTCCGTTCCGGAGAACGGAAACATGAGTACGATCTCTTTATCTTATTCTTGTCCTTAATAAAAGTCACAGAGTTTTAAAGAGCTACCGAGCGGGTTTCACACAGAGACACGAAGACGTAAGAGAAGAGGCTTTTTTCGCACAGAGTCCACTTTAGAGTTTAGGATGTTGGAGTTCCTACATTCCCTTTGTGTCTCTGTGACTCTGTGTGCCAAAACCTCTGGAACTCTTCCTAACTCAGTGCCTCTTTTCCGAGGATCTCTTTCTGTCTGCCCATAAGTCTGACAGAAAGTCTAGGTCCGATCTCCTGTACGATCCTGGATGCAACGTAATTTCCCCATCTTGCGGCATTCTCTTGAGAGAATCCGTGGGTAAGTCCGTAAAGCACACCTGCTGCAAAACAATCTCCTGCTCCAGTCGTATCCAGTAAATTCTGAGCCGGGAACCCTCCCACATGACTGATCGTTCCATCTACGGAAACGAATGCACCGTTCGCGCTATCAGTCATCATAACATTTTTACAAAGTGAAGAGATAAATTTTAAAGCATCTTCTTTGGACTCGGTGGCAGCCAAAGCTTTTGCCTCTTCCGCATTACAAAAAATTAAATCACAATATTCTTTAGTAAGTTTTAAAAAATCCTCTCTGGAGCGGTTTACGCAAAACGGATCGCTAAAAGTAAAAGCTACTTTTACCCCCGCCTTTTTGGATTCTTCCATGGCAAGAAGGCAAGCTTCCTTGGTAGAAGGTCCGTCCCAAAGATATCCTTCCACATAACTATATGATGAGGCTTTCAATTTATCCAGATCCAAATCCTGCTTTGTTAATGTGGAAGAGATCCCCAAGTGGGTCAGCATTGTTCTTTCCGCGTCAGGAGTCGTAAGGATCACGCAGGTTCCGGTATGTCCGTCTTTGGAAGGAGGAACTTCGAATAAGATCCCGGCCTTCTCCATGTCTTGTTTGTAAAATTCTCCGTAAGTATCCTCGCTTACTTTTCCGGTATATGTTCCGGTTCCTCCGGAATTTGCGAGGGCGATCATCGTATTTGCGGCACTTCCACCTGATCTTAATTCTTTCTTATGTCCGTCTAAGGAAGTAAGGACCCCACCCTGCACTTCCGCGTCCACCAGGGTCATAATCCCTTTATTCCAACCCATTTTTTGTAAAAAAGAATCTTCGGTAGGGATAAGAATATCCACAAGTGCGTTCCCTATTCCGAATACGTCGTAATGTCTCATTTTTTCTCCGATATTTAATATTAATAAAACGTTATGGAATTTTGCGGGTCCACTCGATCAATTCCCAGCCGTTCCAGGAGTCTTGGTATACGAGTTTACCCCCGACTTGGGAAGATAGAAGTTCCAAGAATTCTTCCTTTCTTTCGGTAATCACTCCGCTGAATAAAAAATGATCCGTATGAAGTCCGGCGATCTTTTCCATATTCGCTTTTAAGACTGCGAATGTGATATTTGCCACGCATAGATCGAATTTTTCGGCAGAAACCTGCGGATGATCGAATCCGCCCTCTTCCACCACTAAAACTTCCGGAGAGATCCCGTTCTCGTCCCTATTAAATGCGGAAGAACGTACTGCATTCGGATCTATATCCACTGCGATAATTTTAGATGCGTCTAATTTTGCCGCTGCCACGGATAAGATCCCAGAACCTGCGCCAATATCTGCGACCTTCTTCCCTTTCAAATCTATGGAACCGAGCCTGGACAAAACCAAACGAGTGGTTTCATGATGTCCTGTTCCAAATGCAAGTCCAGGATTGATATAAACAGGAACAGAATCCTTTCGTTCCAACTTTTTGTTTTTTTCCCAATCTTCCTTTTCCCAGGTTGGCACTACCCAGAAAACTCCGACGGAAAAAGGTTTATAAAATTCTTTATAAGCTTCTTCGTATTCTTTTGTTTCTATCCATCTGGATTCTGCAAATGAATCTTCAGGGGCAACTGTTTGTAGATAGATCCAAATTTTAGCCTCGGACTGAATATCGTCTTCCGCCAGATAGACTCTGATAGGAGTGTTATCGGAGATGATCTCTTCTCCTGGTTTTCTGGGTTCTTCTCTATCGAATAGGATCTCGTAATATCCTGCCACCTGCCATTCGTCCAAATAGGCGGAAAACTCTTCCGCAAAATTTTTCGGAATGGAAACTCTGATCTCTTTGTATTTCAACGGATTATCTCTGGAACCGATCGGGAAGGATTTTCCCTGTGAGGTTTTTCTTTTGGTATTATAGAAACTTCTTCTTCGGAAGATTTTTCTTTTACTATTTTATAAATTTCTTCTTCTTTCATATACACTCTTCTGTCTTTCACGATCCAAACCCAGATACCTACGAAGAGTGCTGTCGCCGCCCAATGGCCGAACCTTCCCACTGGGATCACAAAAAAGTCGAATAGTCCATGTTGGACCACCGCAAGTAGGAATCCGGAAAGAATATACCAATACTTTCCGGACTGTCTTTTATTACTTTTGATCAGACATAGCGCAAAACAAAGATTGATGAGTAAATGTGCATTCGAAGATTTTAATGTTCTTAAAATAAAAGTATGAATCCTATCATCTTCCTTTGCGGTAAGAATATAATGATAATTCTCTATTCCTGCAAAACCTAACGCAACAAATCCACCCACTAAAAAGGTTTCCGGAAGAAATTCCTTCTTTTTCCAATCATAGGCTAATGCGAGAGACAATGCTATGATCAGGACGGATTTACATGATTCTTCCATCATTCCCGCTTTCACAAATGCGAGAAACGCAGTCTGAGAAAGGATTGATTTTGCAACCTTGGCTTTGATCTCAGTCTCCGGCCAAATCCAAGCGCTTGCGCTCAGAACTAACTCTGTGGAGATCCAACCTAAAAGTAATGCAAAGAATATTATAAAAAAGAAACGTTTTTCCCTGCCGGTATCGGGTTGGGTGTAGATGATATAAAATCCCCAAGGAAAAATACTCGCGATCGCAAGAAGAATTACTTCTAAATTCATAATTCCTCCATATAACGACCATCGAACATATTCACCAGTTCTTGTTGTAAAGGTGTAGGCATTGCCTTTGCATCCAAAGGACCGTTCCAAAAGAGTTCGGTGACTCTGATATAACCTTTGGTCCCTGGAGGAGGCATCATAGGAGATAAGTTCTCTATCAGTTCCAGTGTTCTTTGGTCCTGTTCCGGATAAGGAGAATTTTGCACAAGTTCCACGTCCACCACTTCCCCGTCAGGAGTGATCGTATAAGCGACAACACAGGAGTAATTTCGAGGAGCGCTTCTCCAATAATCCATAAATGATTCGAAAGTTCTCATCTTAGCGGAGATATAATTGGAATAAGTAGGAGGAAGTTTTTTGCCCTTGATACGTTTGACTTCTCCCTTCACCCTTCCTTCGTCGGAGGGTTTTTCTTCGGGAATTTTCTCACCTTGCACGCTATTTGGCGTATCTGTTCCGGTAATGACCCCGCCATTCAGTCCTTTCACTTCGTCGGGAAGGTTCGGGTCTATAAAATAAAATTCCGCATGATTCTCAGGCGTAAAATGATCCGTAGGTCTGGACTTGCTTTCTTTCTGGAACGCAATCGTAGTCGGCATAAGCAAAATAAGACAGATCACTATCAAGTGAACAAGAACGCTTAATCCTAGATTGTTCTCAAAACCCGGACTGAGGCCCAGAAGAGGCGTTTGTGAACGGAAGGACCTTCTCAGTAGCCAACCTGAAAACACATTAATTAAAACTAATGCAGATAGGATTGCAGACCAAACCCAAACGGAAGACGCCACCTCAAAAAACTTTTTGTCGGAGAGGCCGGGTTTTAAACCTAAACTTGCCAAAAAGCGGATCCCTAAAGCAGGTTCCCACCAAGAAAAGAAGAATGTAGCAAATAACAATAACCCGAGCAAATATACGAACAGGATCGGAAATCCTTTCCACAAACGTCCCGTGTAAATATGCCCCCAACCTGCTAAGATCACATCTCTTACTTTTGCGTTCTTACGTTTTCTAGCGGAAGCAGGTAAATCGCCTTCTTCCTCCGCGAAAGAATCTCTAGTCTGTCGTACGAACCAGGCCCAGGGTCTACGGAATAAGAAGAATGGCCTTTTACCCGATAATAGTTCAGCAAGCCCGATTGCTGTAAAAAAGAAAATCCAAACACTTTCGGAGAAGACCGCAAAGGTAGCCATCTTTGCCCGGAATGTATCCGAATATGTTAAATAATGAGTGAATAGGATTAAACAGAATACTGTTAGAAAAACGATTACAGGATTTAAGATCAGAGGTCTTGGATCTTCGGGTTTTAATCTTTCCCTAATATGTTTTGCTTGGAGAAAAAATACGGTCAGGCCTATGAAGAACATCAATGTCAGGACGGCAAAACCGAACGCGCTTGAATCCTCCGAACTAAGTAGAACGAACGCTGAAAATATCTCTTCCGCTTTCGGGAAAATTAAGAATAGAAGTTCTAAAGAAAATAAAAATAGTCCGAGGACTACTTGCAAAAAAACCGAATGGAATGCCGGCCTACGGACCCTATCCTCTTTAGGAAATAGGAAGATGACTCCCAGAGGAAAAAAGATCCCGAACCCAATCATGGAAATAGGAGAGGTCCAAGAGAGGAAATTGATCCCCCAGAAGACTAACTTTTCCTTTTGCGAAATTTCCTTTTTCATTCCGAATATCCTTGTCCATTGGACCCTAGCTTGTTCCGGAAGCAAACAAGAATTGAAGGAATTCCTACGAATTTAATACTTTATCGCGAATCCTATTCGAGAATCCTTGGACCTATGGAGAAAAAAGAAACCCTAGATTCCTCTCTCAAGGATATTGTATCCGTTTGTAAAAGAAGAGGATTTGTTTATCCCGGATCCGAAATTTACGGAGGACTTTCCAATACCTTCGACTATGGCCCTTACGGAGCCGAGCTTCTCCATAATTTAAAAAGACTCTGGTGGAAACATTTTGTCCATCTGAGAGAAGACGTTGTCGGATTAGATTCTTCTATCCTTCTCAATCCTAAAGTATGGGAAGCATCCGGACACGTTTCCAATTTTAACGACCCGCTCATCGATTGTAAAAATTGTAAAACTAGGATCAGAGCCGACAAATTTTTGGAAGACCAAAAAGGAGAAGGAGCCGCAACAGGATTGACCTTGGAAAAAATGAACGAGGTAATCAAAGCGGGGAATTTTGCCTGTCCGAATTGCGGAAACAGGGGAACGTTCACAGAAGCTAGAGACTTCAACCTGATGTTCAAAACTTCTCACGGAGCTTCCGCGGAAGATTCTCAAGATATTTATCTTCGTCCGGAAACCGCCCAAGGTATTTTTATCAATTTTAAGAACGTTATCTCCACCACCAGGAACAAGATCCCTTTCGGAATCGCTCAGATCGGCAAATCGTTCCGTAACGAGATCATGGCAAGGCAGTTCGTATTCCGTACCAGAGAATTCGAACAGATGGAGATGGAATTCTTTTGCGAGCCTGGAACCCAAAAAGAATGGTTCTCTCATTGGGTGGACTATTGTCTTAAGTTCTTAACGGATCATGTAGGCTTACGAAAAGAAAACCTAAAGATCAGGGAACATGAGAAGGAAGAACTTTCCTTTTACAGCGAGGCCACTTCTGATATCGAATACAAATACGGATTCGGATGGGGAGAACTTTGGGGGATCGCTTCCAGAACCGATTATGATCTTTCCCAACATGAAAAATTCTCCGGAGAAGATCTGAAATACCAAGACCAGGCCGCTAATAAAAAATATGTGCCTTATGTAGTAGAACCTGCACTCGGATTAAACAGATTATTTTTAGCCGTTGTTTCAGACGCTTATGCAGAAGAAAAACTTCCAGACGGAGAAACAAGGACAGTTCTTCGTTTCGCTCCTCAAGTTGCTCCCGTAAAGATCGGGATTTTTCCTCTGATGAAAAAGGACGGTCTTCCTGAACTTGCTAAATCGATCTACGCAAACCTGTCTTCTTTAGGGAATTTAGAATACGATGAAGGCGGCGCTATCGGAAAAAGATACCGCAGACAAGACGAGATCGGAACTCCTTATTGTATCACGGTTGATTACGATTCTTTAACGGATAAATCCGTCACGGTAAGAGAAAGGGATAGTATGTCCCAAGAAAGAGTCTCGATCGATTCTTTGAAGTCTTACTTTGCGGAAAAGATACTTTAATCAGGGACTGTAGTTTCGGATATCGTCCCGACATTCCTGTCCGAAAATTAAAGGACTCGCTGGGTTGAAATTGTCCACCTTGGTGTCGCTTAAAGCCCAGAACATTCCGCAAGTATCGTTAGAACAATGATTCCCATGTTCTGTATCTTGATGAGAAGAATATAATGGGATCCCTGCGTTCACTAGGCCAAGCGCATGCCCAAGCTCGTGGGTCAAAGTCATTTGTTCTGCCTTTTTTACCTTATCCGGTGAAATACCGGAGAACTGATCTATCATATCTTTGAATACAAAGATCACCGGAGGACCAATCCCCAATACTCCCGAAATTGTGACTGCTATTACACCCGGCGCATCCGCCAACTGTCCTCTTACATACACAATAAAGAAACTAGTCGATTGAAAATCGGAAGATTTCTTTCTGTATTTAGGTACCAGATCCAGGAGTTGATTCACACTCCAGGTAGATCTGTTCTGGTTCGGGATCTCATTCATCTCAGTAAGATCGCTCGGAACATTGACTGCAACTGAATAGCCTCTGTCTGCAAAAACATCCTGCAAATTACTATCCGTCACATTCCAAATATTGGAACCGCTTACTATAAAATTCCCGGTAAAAGGCTCCGCGTCAGTTTCATAAGCAACTTCAATATCCACGGATCTAACTGTGGAAAAATAAACGGAAGAACGATCCGGATCCGTTAGAACGAGATAATCCAAAGCGATATATCCCAAAACTGCAGGCGGAAGTTCCGATTTACCGTTTTCGCAATTGATAATGGTGAAGAAGGATAGAATTATAAGTGCTCGAAAGATCATTGTACCTTCGTATTAATAACAACCGGAATCGTTTCTTTTTTTATTAATTTGCAAAAAGAAGAGAAACTACTCTTCTACAGCATAAAAAATACTCCACAAACTCCGGTCATTTGCAAAGTTTTATTTTAATGCCTGAGAAACTTTTGGAGATACGGCCGATCCTCCCCCAAAATAGGGAGCCTGCCATTGAATTGGTAAATCAATTCTTTAGAATGGTGAACAAACTCCCTTTAGATGGAATATTCAAGATTCGCCCAAGAGCCGCCGCCAAAATGGTGGACATCTATCTAAAACTCAGGGCTACAGACAAAGTATTATTCATCGGTGGATTTGTAGAAGATGAACTTGTCTCGCTCTTAATCGCAAGAATCGAAGAAAAACCGTATCTCATAGAGGAGAAGAATTTATTCATCGATCTCGCAGTCACCAAACAAGGCAAAAGAAAATCCGGCTATATGAAACCTCTCGTAGAAGAAACGTTCCGCTACGCAAAAGAAAAAGGGATCTTAGCGGTAGAATTAAGAGCAATTTCCGAGAACGAGGGCGCAGTCGAATTCTGGAAGAAGATGGGATTCGATCCGTTCTACGTGAGATTTAGAAAATCTGTTTAGAGACGCAGAGTTAAGAGAGGCACAGGGGTTTGGTCACACATAGGCACAAAGACACGGAGATGAGTGGAAAATATTGGAGTTCCTACATGACTGCTAAAACCTTAGCGCCTTCGCGTCTCAGCGCGCTAAATATAGCTGGTCAATTTTCATGCCAAGCCGCCAAGTTAAGAAGATATTTTATCCAGGAAGCTTGAACTCTCCGTGGGCTCTGTGACTCTGTGTGAAAATTTCTCGGAGTCTCTTGCTTCTTCGTGACCTCCATACGAAAAAATAAAAAAGGCGCTAAAACCCCAGATCCTCTCTGCAGCTTAGCGCCTCTGCGTGAAAACTAAAAGTTCTTATTGGAACAAGCGAAGTAGCAATCCGCCGTGCTGAACGAAGAACTCCGCGAACACTAAGCTTGTAATCGCCATCAATTTGATCAAAATATTGATAGAAGGACCGGAAGTATCTTTTAAAGGATCCCCTACGGTATCTCCCACAACTGCAGCCTTGTGTTGGTCGGAACCTTTTCCACCTGCAGCTTTTTCGATGTATTTTTTAGCGTTGTCCCAGCCGCCACCGGAGTTCGCAGAAGAGATTGCAAGAACCACACCTGCTACTAATGCTCCAGCTAAAACACCGGACAAAGATTTAATTCCGAACAAGTAACCTACTACGATCGGAGTTAAAAGAACTAAAAGTCCAGGAAGGATCATTTCTCGGAGCGCCGCAGTGGTGGAAATATCCACACATCTTTTGTAATCAGGTTTAGCTTTTCCTTCCATGATCCCAGGGATCTCACGGAATTGTTTCCTAACTTCTTCTACCATGTCTACAGCAGCTTTACCTACTGATTTCATAGTCATAGCTGTGAAAACGAATGGAAGCATAGCTCCGAAAAGTAATCCGCCGAAAACTTCCGCATCTAAGATATCCAAACCGGTAGTCTTAGTTCTGGTGATAAATGCTGCAAACAATGCTAAGGAAGTCAGAGCAGCAGAACCGATCGCAAAACCTTTTCCGATAGCAGCTGTAGTGTTACCTGCAGCATCCAGGGTATCAGTACGATTACGAACTTCTTTTCCGAGTTCGGCCATCTCAGCAATCCCACCCGCGTTATCCGAAACTGGACCGTAAGCGTCTATAGTAAGACCGATAGCGATTGTAGAGATCATCCCGAGAGCAGCAATTGCGATCCCGTACATTCCCGCCAAAATATTCGCAGTAACGATCGTGATCACGAGAAGGATCACAGGAACCACAGAACTTTGGTAACCTAATGCAAGTCCGTAGATGATGTTTGTAGCAGCTCCAGTTTTAGAAGCGTCCACAACCTCTCTTACAGGCTTATAAGAATGAGAAGTATAATACTCGGTGATGAGACCGATAAACATTCCTGAGAAAAGACCCACAACCAATGAAATGAATACATTCCATTTACCGATCGTTTTACCCGCGATCTCGAAAGAATCCACCATGTATTTATCAGTTACAAAATACATGATCGCACCAACGATCAGAGTAGAAACCCAAAGTTGGATCTTTAGGACCTTCTCCACATTTCCTCCCTCTTTCACAGAAGCGATGAAGGAAGTTAAAAGAGAAGCCGGGATCCCGAAAGCGGAGATCAAAAGTGGATATAAAAGAGCGTCTGTATTTCCAGAAAGAGCAGTAGCAGTAGCGCCTATCACAAGAGCGGCACAAGTAGCCTCGGCGCAGGAACCGAAAAGATCGGCACCCATACCTGCAACGTCACCTACGTTATCTCCTACGTTATCTGCGATAGTCGCAGGGTTTCTAGGATCATCCTCAGGGATTCCTTTCTCTACTTTACCTACTAGGTCAGCACCGACGTCCGCAGCCTTAGTGTAAATTCCCCCGCCTACTCTTCCGAAAAGAGCCACAGCGGAACCACCTAGGCCGAAACCTGCAAGAGCTTCCATCAGGAAAAGAGTTCCTACGTTTTGGAATAAATGAGTATAAAGTAGGAAAAGTCCAATCATACCGGAAACAGCAAGACCAACCAGCCCGAATCCCATTACTGCACCCGAGTCGAAAGCGACTCTGAAAGCCTTGGACATAGAAGTTTTAGCTGCCTGAGCCGTACGAACGTTCCCGATGGTCGCGATCTTCATCCCGATAAAACCGGAAAGACAGGAAATCAAGGCCCCTGATACGAAAGCGATCGCAGTAAACAACCCGTCGTTAAAATCCGGAGTTTCCGGATTGTCCAAAAGGAAGAAGATCAGAACAGCCATAAAGGCGATGAAAAGAGAAATGGTCTTGTATTCTCTCACGAGGAAGGCCATAGCTCCTTCGGAGATTGCGGAAGAAATTTCGATCAATTTCTTGGATTCGTTATCCTTTCCGCCCTCAGTTCCGATTTGGATCCTGGTGACCTTCAATGCGTACACTACGGCGGTCAAAATAGCCAGGACGGCAAAAGCCAGAATAATGGTTACCGAATTCATTCAGGGAAACCTCTTGTTTTTTTTTAAAATTTCCGATGGTTTAAAAAGATGGGAACTGTGTTAGCCAAAGCTAAGGAGAAGATCGCCTCGCGGATCCGGGCAATTCTCCCCCAAGTAGAGCCTTTGTTTAAAGGGGGCTTCCGCTTATGAGACGTACACTTTCCATTTGGTTCTTTTTAGTTATTTGCACTATAAAATCGGTCCTGGCCTTGAGTTCAACCTTTTCTTGGGAAGAGCTGATCCAACAGGCCGGGGAAGAAGCAGCAAGAGGCAGATACCAGCAAGCGTTGGAAAAATTACAGATCGCCGACGAAACAGGAGAGCCTAGAGACTTTCGTTACTATTGGATTTTAGGAAAATCCCAAAAAGGAAAGGGAGAAGAATTAGAAGCGCTCAAAAGTTACGAAACTAGCCTTCGATTAAATCCGGAGCAAAGCAAATTATTGGAAGAAATGACGGATCTATACGATTCACTCAGATTTCCGGATAAGGCCCTGAACACTGCTCGGGTAATATTATCCAGGGATCCGGAAAACAGAGATCTCAGATACAAAGCGTTACTTTGGTCTTCTCGTATCGGCGACCTAGAATACTATAAAGCCACTTTAAAAGAATTAGAATCCTCCAATCCATATATAACGGAAGAACAAGCTCTATTAGATGAGATCTCAGGTTTCCAAAAAGCGGGAAAAATAGACGACTCGATAGCAAGATGCAAAAGATTCCTGCCCTACTTTCCTCGAAATAAAAGTCTACATAGGCTCTGCATCTTATCTTATAAATCTAAAGATTCCTATTTATATGAAGAAGGATTACTCCAAAGAGCGATTATATTTAGGGACGAACCGATCTTTCATCATATATTAAGTATGGAATATTTGGATCAAAGAAGGTTCGTAGAATCCGCCGCATTAGCGAGAAGAGCTCTATTACTTTCTCTCAGAAAGAATCTGTTTCCGGATAAGGACTACCTTCTTCCTTTAAGAAGATATTATATACAAATCGGATCAGACTCCGGGATCTTAGGGACCGAACTTTTAGAAGAGATCATCCGCGCCAAAAAAAGTCCGAGTAAAGAAGAGTGGGACGTATTACTCAAACATTCTTCGTTCAGTTGGGAAGTTTTGGCATTTGCGCTCAGATCCGTCGCGGAAACGGAACAAGAAGAATCGGCTCTTATCATTTCTAAAGAATGGAAAGACATGTATAAAAACCTAAAAGCCGGAGAATTGGAGAAGGACCTTTCCAGATACGCAGGACCTTACAGCCTGGACAAAACTTTTCAGTTCTATTTAGAGACAGGTTATTCGCTCCCAGAAACGGAGTAAGTTAGGATAAATTCCTTGCCTCTTCTAACCGAGTATTTCCAATTACTTTCGTGCCTATAAAAGGAAGGCAAGAAACCTAGATGAGAGTATTTATTTCTATCCTCGCCATTCTTTTACTTTTCGCAAGTTGTATCATTAGCTATTCTGATTTTCCCAAAAAAGACAAACCTTCCAAAGGAATTATCTACTTCAGCGTAGAAGATCCCAAAGATTGGAATCCTCATGAAAGAAGAAAAGAATTTCTGAAAAAAGGATGGAAAGAGTTAGAATCGGATAGTTCTCCCCAAAAAGACAAAGATCGTATCCATTTTTTGATCAGTAGATTTCCCGGTTTAAGCAGAAATGAACCTGCGGTCAGAAAAGCACTGTCTCAAAAAGGCTGGAAAGAAATAGAAAATTATCCGCCTGAAAAAGGATATTATATAGATATGAAGTCCTCTCAAAAAGATCCTTCTTTGACTGCTATGATCTTTTTGTATCTTTCCTACGCCACTTTTACGATTATCCCTTCTTATAGCGGGAAAGACGGCGCAAACATTACATTTACCGTATATAAGGACAATTTTGCTTGGAAAACTTTCGAGTATGAAATTACAAGAAAAGCATTCGTATGGATACTTACGTTACCCGTTCTTTGGTTAAACTACACCTATCCCACCGAAATGGAAGCTTACCAAGCAGTAATAGATCAGTTCGAGTCGGATCTATATTCTTCTAAAATATAACTTAAAGTGTCGGAGCCTTAGGGTCCAAAAGATATTCTATCATAGCGAGTATCCTTTCCGGAGGCATAGGTCTAGTAAAATAATGATCGTTCCGAAAAGAAGGATATACCAGACTCCCAGGATGGACAGAATCGGATAAAAGAATAATCCCGTCATTCGGGCCGTAATTCATTAAAAAATTATAATATGGGCGAGCCCTCTCTGTCACATGTCTAAACAATGGGACTCCGACCAAATTGATCATTTTGATCCCGGGAGGAAGTTTCCAATCTCTATCCAAAGGAGCATCCTGTCCTTTTCGGATGGATAAAAATCCATCCCAATCGTAACCTTTGAAAAAAAAGTAGCTTCGGACTTCTAACTTAGTCCAAAAATCATTTAGGATTCCTTCTATCATTCGGGAACCTTTTAAGATCCCTCCTATACTATACCAACCCTTGACTTTTTTAAAATAAGGCTCGTTCCCACATCTCTCGATTGCCATCCTAAAATCGGAAGAACCTTTGCTAGGAGAGGCTACGATCACAGTTTCTTCCGGATTTGAGACTTCCAAGTATTCGCAGATAATCTTTGCATTTTCGCGCACATCGCCAACCTGTCCGATCGGTATCAGATCGGAACGAATCCCTACAGAAGCCACCATCTTTCGAATAGATGCACCGTCCGCTCCCACGCTCGGATTATCCGCATAGAACATCCCTGGCACCATTGCAAGCACGATCTTTTTGGAGGAAAAATCGGGTCGTTTCCCTGAAAATTCCTTCTCCTTCTTGTCCAAATATTCCAAAAACTTTTTATTCTTCGGATCATTGATGATCCTATGATAAAAAATCGCAGCTCCCTTATCTATGTCATCAGTCTCTTCCGAAATTTTTAAAAGATTTTCCTCAGTCAATTTATCCAACGAGTTTAATTCCGGATATGCATTAGAGGCCCAATCCAAATAAGCCTTTTCATCTTCGCAAAGATTTTTAACACGATAGGCAGGAGTATCGCAGGAAACTTTTTTCATTTCCGGGCCTGGATCGGGAACCTTCAGGTCTCCGTCCGCCCTTCCGCTGCAAAAGTTAGAAAAAACGAATATAGAAAATAATAAGAATACTTTAGGACCAGAACGGATCATATCAGCAGTTTTCATTTAAGAAGGAAATACGAAGAGAGAAAATTTAGGAAATAGAAAAAAGGTCGCATAAAATTAAAATTTACACGACCCTTAAAAACCGTTTCACCTAAACGATCCGAATGGATCAAATCGGAAACAATTCGATAGATTTGTTCGTTATAAACGAACTAAGAGATGATTAATCTCCGTAAGCTATCGTACAGTTGGAAACGTAAACTGATCCAAGAACGTTGGATCTGTTGAAATCAATGGATTTAACCACTTTGATTCCACCTTTTTTAGCAGCAGCTTTGATACCTGCATCACCTGTAGCGATCAATGCTAAAATAGAAGATGCACAAGCTTCTCCTGATTTTTCACCGATTCCGTCTTTTTGAGAGTTGTCTCTGTTGAAGATGGTCGCGTTGTCGGTTACGTTGGTATATAGAGATCCGTAAACAATTGGAAGGCAATTGGATACAGAAACCAATACTAACGCTGCAGCTAATAACATGATTTTTCTCATTGAATCTATCTCCGTGTTACTATATTACTTTTTATTTATTTTCGCTTAGTTTTGCGTGATTGTTGGACCCGAAAGTTTTTCGGTAAGAAACAAAAACATAAGAAAGGAACGTCATACCGTCTTTGAAAATGTTCTAAATGGTAAAAACTTAAGAGAGGATCATCTTTTTGAGAAGATTCGAGTCAAGATTTAAAAAAAGAAAAATAACAAAAAAACTACAGAAGTAGTATTCCAAATGGGAGACAAAAATCATATAAAAAGTTTTATCCGAATTTTCCGCAAATACGGACAGAGGCTTCGAAAAATTTTTCCGATTGTCCGTGATTTTGCGAGTAAACAAACCCCAAAGTAAAAAATTCTTTCCAAAGAGAAAACTTTTCCGTTATCACGAAGGCGAATGTCGCGTTTTCTTTAATTCTGGTTGACATCTTATTTTTGGAGGAATTTTATATTTTCCAACTAAAAAGGAAGGAGAGGTTCGTTTATGAAAAAAGAACTTCTATCGATAGGATTAGTCGGTTTACTCTGCTTGTCCTCGGGAATTTCAGTCTCCGCCGCAGACTACGGTGTAGCTGGCTGCGGGCTTGGATCTATAGTTTTTAAAGAAAACAAAGGTGGCCAACAAGTTTTGGCAGCCACTACCAACGGGACTTCGGCAAACCAAACTTTCGGGATCACTACCGGAACTTCTGGATGTGCTACCGACGGATTAGTCCATAAAGAAAAAGTACAAGAAGTATTTGTTTCCCTCAATTTCAATTCTTTGGAAGTTGAGATGGCAAAAGGAAAGGGAGAAAAATTAGAGGCTCTTTCAGGACTTCTAGGCTGTTCCACAAACGGAACCGCTCAATTGGGAGAATATACTAAGTCCAATTTCGAAGTATTGTATACCCAAGAAACCACTCCTTCCTCTTTACTGAGCGCGGTAAAAGACGGGATCAGAAAAGACGCAGTGCTCTCTAAGAGCTGCAAAATTTAAGGAGATAACTCATGAAAAGAATATTAGCAGTATCTCTATTTCTCGCTTTAGTAGCTTCTCCACTTTACGTAGCTTCCGCTAAACACGGCGCCGCAGGATGTGGTCTGGGTTCTATCGTGATCACTGAGAACAAAAAAGTTCACCAAGTAATTGCGGCTACCGTTAACGGAACTCTCGGAAACCAAACTTTCGGGATCTCCACAGGAACTTTAGGATGTGAGACAAGCGGTTTTACCCAAAAGCAAGCAGAACAACAGATCTTTGTTCATATGAACTTCCAATCTTTGGAGCAAGAATTTGCCAAAGGTTCCGGTGAAAAAATGGAAGCTTTCGCTTCTTTAATGGGCTGTTCCGATATGGGAACTTTCGGAAAAGTAGGAAAAGAAAAATTCTCCGCACTTTTCGACCAAAACACTCCGGATTCCTTTTTGGAAAAAATGAGATTCGAAGTAGCAAACAACTCCGCCTTAGTCGGAAGTTGCAAGATCTAACGTAAATCCCTTTTCAGGGTCAAATTCCCTTCTCCGAAAGGAGAAGGGAATATTCTCTAATCTAAAATACTAAGTGCCGACCAAGTATTATTCTCTTTTTCTAATATTCTTTCTATTTTCTATCTTCGGGACTTTTCCGGCTTATGCAAAGGACGGCGAAAAGATCTTAAAATACCAAAAATTGGCGGAAACCAATAAACTTTGGGAAGATAGATACTGGATCCTTCTATTACATTATACTAAAACCACGTTCGGGTGGATAAGCGAGGCTGATTCGTCTTCTTTTTTCCTTTCCGGAGAAGGACGAAAAGATCCGAAACAAGAACTTCTCTCTGCAATCGAAACTTTTATGACGAATGTGTCCGCTCCGACCGGAGAGGAAAATTGGATGCATCCTGTATGTAAATTTCCCGAAAGAAAAAGATGGATCCAGGAAAAACTTTCCATCCCGGATGGAGATTTTGCTCAAGTGGAATGTTCCAGATTCGAAAAATGGTTCGCTACTTTAAACCCAAAAGGTGCAAAAATCATATTCGCTTCTTATTATATGAATGCGCCCGCTTCTATCTTTGGTCATACTCTCTTAAAATTGGATTCCGGAGATCCTAATCGAAAAGAGATCTTGGAATATTCCGTGAACTATGCCGCAAATGCGGATCCTGATTCCACAAATGCGATCGTGTATTCCATTTTCGGTTTGTTCGGCGGATATCCCGGGACATTCTCCTTGTTTCCTTATTATGTTAAGATTGCGGAATATAACGATATTGAAAGTAGAGATCTTTGGGAATATGAGTTGGATCTGAAAGAGGAAGAAGTCAAAAGAATGACCAGACATCTCTGGGAATTAGGAGCAGCCACATTCGATTATTATTTTTTAGACGAGAACTGCTCTTATCATCTGTTCTCTTTGATAGAAGTAGCGAGACCAAGTCTTCATCTTAGGGACAAGGCCCCATTTGTGATCCCCGGAGATACCGTTAAAAAATATATGGAACAGGCAGGTCTTGTAAAGGATATCAAATACAGGCCTTCTCTACATAGCAAAATTATACAGAAACTGAGAAAGATGAACGAGAGCGAAAGGGATCTTTACGAAAACGTAATGAAAGATGGAAATATTTCCTTTTTGACAAATATGGAACCTGATCCCAAGATCAGGATTTCTTTTATTTCGGACACGATACTGGATTCATTTCGTTACAAAAAAGCGGAAGGAGATTCTCCAAAAGGGTGGGATCAAACATACAAACAATTACTTTTGTTCAGAAGTAAACTTCCGACCGACTATGAGGATTCCGGATATTCTCCAATTACGCAGAGTCCTCATGTAGGACATGGAAGTTCCGCATTGTATAACGAAGTGGGAACTTCTAACTTAGGAAATTTTGTTGGATTCGGTTATAGAGCCGCGGTTCACGATCTTTTGAATACAGATCAGGGTTATATTCCGAATTCTTCCGTGGATTATTTTTCTCTTAAGGCAAGGTATTATCAGGATTCCAAAAAACTTCATCTAGAAGAATTCCATATTATCCGACTTCTTTCCTTAACTCCCTATAATTCGTTAGGTCGATCCGTATCTTATTTTGTGGATTCAGGAGCGGACTCTTCCGTGTATGAAAAGAAAGGAAACAAAGAGGATCGAAAACTCCTGGAATGGCAAACTTTACTCCGACCGGAAGATCTATCTTACACGCTCTACAGACTGGACGATATCTCTAAATCGGAAAAATATGAAAGGGTCACGAATGCAAATATAGAGACCACTTTCGGTTATAGTTTTCAGGACCAATTCTCGGAAGGACCAAAACGTTTCTTATTCTCCGCTCAAGCCGGAGCGAAAGTAAGATACAACGGTAAATACGATACGAATGCAGTAGTTGCCCCACAAATCGCCGCTTATTGGATCGCCAATTTCGATGTTTTTAAAGCGGTCCTATCTTTACACTATTACACTTTTTCAATTTATGGGATACCGGACGATTATAAGGCACAATTAGGTTTTCGTTATGCGATCCATGCCAACCATGAATTAAGATTAGAGGCCAAAGCCCAAAGGAATTATAATGAAGCTAGTTTCTCCTATGTTTACCAATTTTAAATATATATTATATTCCGTTCTTCTTTTTATATTTCTGGGAAACTGCTCTTCCATGTTATTTTATCCAACTAGAGAAATGTATATCCCTCCTGAAAAAATGGGATTCCAACCTGAAAAAATCTCTCTCCAAATGAAAGACGGAACAAATATTAAACTTTGGATCTTCAAACCTTCCAAAATAAAGGCTAAGGCAAGTATTCTTCAATTCCATGGGAACGGGGACAACATGTCGAGTCACTATATCAGCCTGGTTTGGCTCGTTGAAAAAGGATACGAATTGGTCATCTGGGATTACAGAGGTTATGGAGATTCGGAAGGAGAAGCGGAAAAGGAAGCTATATTAGAAGATTCTAAAGAAGTTCTCATATTCGAGCAAAATAGAGCGAAAGAACTGGGCATTCCTTGGATTGTTTACGGGCAAAGTATGGGCGGAGCGCTCGCGATCAGAGCGGTTGGAGAAATGCAAAACAAAGACGGATTGTTGCTGGTAGTCGGAGATGGAACTTTCGCGTATTATTCACATGTGGCCAAAACAGTAGCTGAGAGAGTGTTTTTCTTTCCAATAGGTCAATTAGTCGGATTTTTCTTTTCGGATCATCTAAGCCCAGGAGAAGTAGCGGACCAAATCTCTCCCGTAAAACTATTAGTGATCCATGGAACGGAAGATCAGATCGTTTCTTATCCGAACGGTATGGAACTTTTCCAAAAAGCGAAAGATCCTAAAATTTTCTGGGAGATTAAAGGTGCAGGGCATTTGGATTGGATGGAAATGGGAAGGTCCAAAGGTGCAAAAAATTTCGTAAAGTTCCTGGAAGAACTGATCTCTCACTGGGCTCCCTAATTTTCGGAAGGGCTCCAATACATTCTTTTACCTTCTAATAAAGATCTCAGAGCATCTTCCGGTTTAGATTCTTGGATGAATAGGTCCGGCAAGGAGAAGTTACCCGTATTAAAAAGTTCTATCGATAAGAAGATGATCTTACCTTCTTTAGCAAAGAAAACTTTTTCAAAATCTCTACATTTCAACGCGTAAAATCCCGGAACCAACTCAAAGGTCTTATATTCTCCGGAATCCAATCCGAAATTCTGGAATAAACTTCGATTCCCTTCTTTGAAAGATCCCGGATATTTATACAAGTCTATAGTAAAAGAGAATAAGGACTGCGCCTCTCTTTGTGGTCTAAGCACATACAACAATGCCTTATCTTCTTTCACTTTTTTAAGTTGGTCGAATCTTTGGGTACTCGCACAAGATCCGATCCCTGAAACCAGGCATAAACAAAATAAGAAGGTTCTAAAGTAGACAATGTCCTGAAAAAATCTGGTAGCTCCTTGGGCTCTCCGGTTAAAATTGACCTTAATTCGAGGATTTTTCATGAAAATTGAGTTCACACCCGAGCAGTACGAAACCTTACTAAAATCCATCGCGATCTCCAGTTGGATGATCAATGCATTTAACGAAGGTGACGAGGAATTAAATTCCTACGCGGAACTCGAGCAATACATACTTTCCTTTGCAAAAGATTTTGGGAAGCAGGAATTCGTAGACTACGACGCGGCTGACGATGTATATTTCCCCACTCGTAAATTCGAAGACCAAACGGATATTTTCGATATTATCTCCGATTATGATAATGAATTATTCTGGGATGAGCTAATTCACAGAATGGCCAGACGGGATTTCCTCCAAGAATATGGAGAAACTGGTGTGGCCTCTATGGCGATCGAGGAAAGAATAGAAAAGGAAGCTCCTTATATCAGCAAATACGAAGAGATATTTACCAACCAAGGTTTGGAGAATATAGACATTCGTCCTTAATCCATGTTTGATCAGGAACCTTTCGGAGTTTTAGAAATTGAGAACCTTCTACCTAACTTAAGAGGAGAAGGTACATTAGGAAAAAGAAAAATAGAGATCCCTTATTCTCTTCCGGGAGACGTATACGACGTATACAAGTTCGGAAAAAGAAAAGTGTTCTATAAATGGAACCCTACCCGCTTGGAACCGAGGGCTTCGTCTCCTAAATGCCCAAGTTTCGGAGAATGTGGAGGATGTTCCGGTCAACACCTTCTCTACCCTGACCAATTCAAATTAACATCCGAGCCGATCCTAAAAGGATTAGAAAATTTTAATACGATCCACAAAGGAACTTCTCCAGCCGAATCTTCTTACTCTTACAGGAATCGTATGGACTTTGCAGTTTTTCCTGGGCGTGTCGTCGGCTTAAGGATGTCAGGAAATTTTAGAAGGATTGTGCCTATAAGTAATTGTTCCATTCAAACAGATTGGGCAAATTCCGAAATGCCTCTTTTTCAAAAACTTTTGGAATGTTTTCCGGAATTGGAATATGATCGCAAAAAAGAAACAGGTTATCTGAAATATCTCACTCTTCGCAAATCCGTCTTCAATGATGATTCCATGAGTATCCTAACTTTTACGGAAGACTTCAAGAATGAAGATCTGATGGACCGAGTAGCCGAAAAAGCAAAAGAGATCTTAAGCGCTAAAAATATAGTTTTCTGTTTCAACCGCAAAAAAGGCGAGATCTCGGCTTCCGGAGAAGCGTTAGCTATCCGAGGAAATATCTATCTGATAGAAGAGATCTGGGGTAAAAAATTTAAAATCCCTTTCGACGGATTCTTCCAGCCGAATCCGAAAGAATTCATTAAAATTTTAGAATTTATCAGATCTAAGATTAAACCTGCGGAAAATCTCGCTGACCTTTTTTGTGGAAGCGGTTTTTTCTCCATTCTTTTCGGCGAAAATTTTTCCAGGATCTTAGGGATTGATATCATATCTTCTTCCGTTTCCGCGGGCGAAGAGTTCCTACAAGAGGTCTTCCCGGATAAAAAAATAGAATTTCTCGCGTTCGATTTATTTCACAAAAAAGGACTGGAAAGAATGTCTTCGGCAAATCTTCCTTGGAAGGATTCTGTAGTGATCGCGGACCCTCCCAGAAGCGGTCTTTCCCCCGAGTTGTGTGCCTTCTTAAATTCCAACCCTGTTTCCCAGCTTATTTATATTTCCTGTAATCCGGAAAATCTTTTGAGGGATGCCCGCATTCTGGAAGGATCCTACCAAATGGAGGAATTCCTACTCTGCGATCCATTCCCTCAGACTCCCCATCTGGAAGCAGTATCCATCTTCTCCCCTAAAAATCGCTGAAGGGAATCCGATTTTTCTTCGATAATAAGTACCAAAGGTATACGAAACCGACAGGTGCCCATGAAACGACTTTCTATCATTATTCTATCACTCTTAATTTTGGCGGTCTGGGGCTGTAATACCGTCATTATTCGTCCTTGGAATTCTCCGAACGCTCTCAAAACTTCCGAAAAGATCCGAGTCTTTTTAGGAAAGGCTGAATCCGATCTGATGATCAAAGCGGATGGTGTGATTTTCGTATATGATGTGAACGATCTTCTGATCAAACGTGCTTACGATGCGGTTTCTTTGGACGCTAAAAAATTAAAAGCACCGATCCGCTTCGTTGCAGACAATCCCGGTTTGGAATATAAGGGAAGAAAGTTTAGAGGAGAAATTTTACTCCAACCTGATAAGAATGGTAACGTTCTACTCATCAACAGAGTTCCCTTAGAAGAATATTTGTATTCAGTCGTTCCTTCCGAAGTTCCAGCAGGCTGGCCTACCGAAGCATTAAAAGCGCAAGCGATCTGTTCCAGGACTTATGCGATCAGAGAGATCCTGAATAAAAAAGATACTGCTTACGATGTGGAATCCACTGTGAATTCACAAGCCTACTCCGGTATGGCGAAAGAGAATCCGAGAACCACTCAAGCCGTTCGAGATACCGAAGGCGTTCTTGCAGTTTATGAAGACGATCCTATCCATATGTTCTTTCATTCCAATAGTGGAGGAAGAACAGAAACTCCAGACCAAGTTTGGGGAGGCAAAAGACTTCCGTACTTAGAATCTGTTCCGTCTAGATTTGATGAAGCAGGCGATAATTTCGTTTGGAAAGAAATTTTAAACCAAGATAAAATGGACCAAACTCTTTCTTCCTTAGGCGTTGGTTCTATCCAATCTGTCCAAGTTCTTTCCAGAACTCCTTCCGGTAGAGTGGATCTTTTGGAAGTGATCGGTAAACAAGGCACTTCTAAAATTAAAGGTAAAGAATTCCGCAACTTACTCGGAACTTCAGTCAAGTCTCTTCGTTTCGGTATCAAAAGAGAAAGTGAAGGATTTCTGATCAAGGGGATGGGTGCTGGCCATGGCGTGGGCCTAAGCCAATGGGGAAGTTTTGGCATGGCGAAACAGAATTTTACGTACGCGGAAATCATTCGTCATTATTACCAAGGGATTGAATTCGCGAGAATTACTAGGTAAGAGGCGCAGAGAATATTGAGCCTCTGAGGGTTGGTCACACAGAGCTGCAAAGATTCCCACGCAGAGACGCTGAGCCGCAGAGAAAAGCCGGGAAGGTTTTTATATGCGGTGTTGGAATTCCTACATTTCCCTTTATCTCCGCGCCTTTGTGTCTCTGTGTGAGAAAAAACTCAGTGTTCTTTACGAACTACATGCAAACCTATCGTTTGTCCCCGAACTTATTTTAAATCTATAAAACCATTATATAATCTAAGAATCCATCACTCACCCTCTCCGCGTCTTTGCGGCTCTGCGTGAAAATTTCTTTGCGTCTCGTTGCCCTTTGTGTCTCTGTGTGAATATTCCCTTGCTTCTTCTACTAAAGAAAACAAAATAGGATCATGTCGAATCCGACAAACAAGATCACCATCCGAAATCTAACCAAGTCCTATATAAACGGAAAACAAAACTTCCCTGTCCTGAAAGGGATCAACATAGATGTTCCGGATACATTTTTAACTTTGATGGGCCCATCGGGTTCGGGTAAATCCACATTTTTGAATATTCTCTCCGGGATTGACCAAGCTGATTCCGGAGAAGTTTGGATCGGCGGAAAAAATCTAAGCAATTTTACGGAACAGGAACTCACAGAATACCGCAGGAATGAGACCGGGATCATATTCCAATTTTTTCACCTTCTTCCTTACTTAAACGCTTTAGAGAATGTAGCTTTACCTTTATACATCTCCGGTTTGGGAAAATCAAAAGCAAGAGAGATCGCAAAAGAAGCATTGGAAAAGGTGGATCTAACCCATCGCACCAAACATAAACCGGACGAACTTTCCGGTGGAGAACAACAGAGGGTTGCGATTGCAAGAGCGCTTGCAAAACGTCCGAGTATCGTTTTGGCGGATGAACCTACCGGAAATTTAGATACATATCACGCTCATAAAATTTTAGAACTTCTATTAGAATTGCAAGAAAAGGAAAAGTTTTCCCTATTCATCGTAACTCATGACAAGGAGATCGGAGAAAAAGGAAAGGTCCGACTCAAGATGAAGGACGGACTCATCTTACCGGAACAAAACCCTGCCCTGGATCTTGTATGAATTTATACCTCTTATTTTTGTACGAATATTTTAAGACTCATCTTCCTAGATTTATATTCGCACTTTTAGGAATTTCTTTGGGGGTGGGCCTATTCTTATCCACTACGAGCAATGCAAACAAAGCGGAAAAATCTCTGATCGATTTTTCCATGGGATACTTAAAAGGAGATTTTAATTTAAAAATTTCCTCAAATAGGCCAGGCCAAAGTTTGGATTGGCAAATCCTTTCTCAGATACATTCTCATCATGATCTCAAAAATATTTCAGCAATCAGACCTAGAATACAACAAGAAGGAATTTCATCGGATAATCTGAGAGTTCTATATATGGGAATGGATCTTACCAAAGAACATTTGGGAATTCCTTTAAAGGAAGATATCGGTTCAGAAACTTCCGGTCCATTAGAAAAAACGTATGTATCCAAGTCTTTAGCGGAGAAATTTAAAGGCGCCCCCTTTAGCCTATTGTTAAACGGAAAAAACTGGGAGTTTAAAAATTACGTTCCGGTGGATATGGAAGGCGGTTTTCTGATCATTGAAGATATTTCCCTGATCCAAGAAAAGCTCGGAGATATCCAAGGCGCGGATTATCTTCTTTTAAAATCTTCCGATACGGACCTTTCACGTATAAAAGAAAACTTGCAGCGGATCTTAGGATCGAATGTCAAAATAGAAACTTCAGAAGAGATCCAAGAAAAATCCGCGAATGCACTTCGTTCTTTTCAATTAAATCTACTTATCATTTCTTTTATCTCGCTATTGATCGCATTCTTCATGGTATCGAACACCATGACCGGTTTGTATTTGAGCAGAGAAAGAGAACTAGGGATCTTAAGGACATTAGGATTGGACGTTAGATCCTCTATTTTTCTTTTTTTAAGCCAGTCGGTCTTACTAGGAAGTATAGGAACCGTTTTAGGGATCGTATTTGGGATATTTTTCTCCGGTTTGGATTTTTTCCGTCCCGAATCAGGGCTTGTAGATAAAAATATATTATCCACTTACAGTTCTATTTCTCTTTCCGATTTGGGTCTTGCTGGGGGGCTCGGGATCTTGGGTTCGGTCATTTCCTCCGTGTATCCTGCGATCCGAGCCGGGAAGGTCCCTCCCCTTTCTATCTTAAGAGATTCTCAGAAAGATAAAAGGCAGATCCCAAATTCCAGACTGGCAATTTACGGTGGAATCATATTTTTTTCTTCTTTAGGGATCTCTAATATTCCTTCTCCTTGGAAACTCCCTCTGCCCGGTTTGCTGGGAGTGGGAGGTGTTACTATCGGGATCACATTCGCTTTTCCTTATCTTCTTTCCTTATTCAGTTCCGGTGTTTCCAAAATTCTGGACAGAAGCGACAAAAGTTTTCCTTTTTTCAGGATCGGCCTGGAAGAATTAAAAGAAAATCCGGGAAGGAATACTTTGACTGCGGCAACAGTGATGCTTGCGGTTTCTTTAGTCTTATGCCTGACCATTCTTACCGACAGTTATAAAAAATCACTGAATGATTGGGTAGATTCGGAATATCCTTCGGACTTTACGATCATCAACGATCGATTCTTTCATTCAGGTATCCATGGAGGAGTCCCCAAAGATCTTCCCGAAAAGATCAGAGAGTTGGGAGTAAGCTCATATTTGGACGGATTTTTGGTAAATACTTCGTTTGAAACCGACAAAGGGAACTTTATCATTCACGCTTACGATTTTTCCGTTTATCAGGATAAACCGGAAAGAATAGAGAACGAAGTAAAAGAAGAAACGGATATTTTAATTTCTTCGAACATGGCGCATTTAAAAAAGCTGAAAGTGGGAGATGTGTTGGTTTCCCAAACCCCTTTCGGTAAAAAAGATTTTCGCATTAAAGGTATTAAGGAGCATTTTTTCTCGGAAAAAGGAACTGTGATGATGGATATCCGTTCCTATGAGAAAAACTTCGAAGTTAAGACTATTAACTCTATTAAACTTTTCTTAAAAAAGGAATATTCAGGCTCTTCAGGCATGGAATATTCCAAAAAGAAAATTTTGGATTTTCTGAATTCAGATCCCAAATACAAAGATTTGATCTTGCTTGATTCAACACAACTCAGGGAAATTTATCTTTACGAGATCAATAAGGTATTCAGAGTTTTGGATTCCCTGAAAGCGACCGCCATTCTGATATCCGTCATTTCCCTCCTTTCTTCTCTGGTCCATACATTATACGATAAACGTAGGATCTTAGGTCTTCTCAAATATTTAGGAGCATCTCAGGATCAGCTTGGGACTATCCTCAAAACAGAGTCGGTTTATTTGACAGGATTCGGTGCGTTCTTCGGGATCATCTCTTCCCTGATCATGTCCCCCATCATCCTTTATGTGGTTAATAAGAACGCCTTCGGTTGGACCTTAACCTTCTCATTTTTACCGGAAACCCCGATATTTATCCTGATTTTTGCGCCTATCTTAGGTTGGGTTTCCGCCGTTTATCCTTTACGTTTATTGAGAAAAATGAGCTTCCAGCTCAGTCCTGAATAAGGAAAACTATCTTGATTCCCAGCTGCCTGTAAGTAAGTTATTCCTTCGAATGGCTACTCAGCTAGAAATCGCCCTGGAACTTGCGGAAGAGATCAAAAAGATCAATATGCAGGAAGACAATCGGATTCCTACTTCCGATTCTTTTTTGAAAGATATGATCGCATTCTTTTCCAGGGATGTACATGAGATCCGACAAACCCTGGAAATGCTCAGGGAAGCTAAGTATATTTTTATCATTAAGATTGTTCTTCCGGAACAGTCCAAAAACGCCAGGGATCAAGACCAGGGAGTAGACGCTTATATCTACGCGGACCTTAAGATCGTAAACGAACTGAAAGGCTTTGCGGAGAAAAAATTGGAGAAGGCCTACGAGGCAACTTACTATAAAAGAAAATCTCCCTTCCAGATCACTAGAGAATTATTTCCCAAGATCAAAGAACATAATAACACTCCTCTGGGAAGGTTTATCAATATTGCGGTGATGCTGGAAGAATACCAAAGAGTTCTTACGGCGGCTCCCAACGACTACGACGATAATCGACGCAGAAATTTATTATCTGAGTTACTGGAAAGAAGTGGGACTCCGGTTACTGTTGCGAGAGATATTCCGGATTATGAAATCACATCTTTGGGCGGGGGAAGCGGTTCTCCTTTAGGTCATAAAAGAGCGGCTGACGCAGTCGCATCTAACGAGGTCTCTTTTAATCCTAAAAGCCCTTGGTCCAGACTTACTTCCAAGTTTTCGGCGGAATTTTTAATTCGTATTCATTTGAGAAAATACGAATTCGATACGGTGCGCAAACTGATACTAAGCGGAAAGTTAGTCAACTTCGAAGATCTAAAGTATGTAAGAGATAGCGTCCAGACTATGGAGAACCATGTGCACTTGGACCCTCTACTGCGAAATTTTACGGAAGAGATGACCGAGTTAAGAAGGCTTGCTCAGAAAAAAATGAATATCCTGAAAGGAATCACCAATTCAGGATCTATCCAAAGTTAAACCCACTCGAAATATCGAGCGATAAAAACGATCAGCAATATCACTAAGATAAAGATATAACGTCTTCTTGCGGAATATCCCGTGTCCATTCTATCTTTAGGAAAATAGATCATAAACAAAAGCGCGTTCGCTACGAATACTATAAAGAGAGCATCTTGTTTTTCTTTCCAATAGCCGCTTCCAAAGGCGATTGCAGCTCCTATCGAAGGGAGAAATGCGATTAACGATTTCCAACTTAGGACCTTAGTATCTTCTTCGAAAACTTTCGCCTTTTTGCCGGACTTCTTTTCTAATTCGATTAAGAACTGATCCATATTCTCTATATTTAATATAGGGATATAAGTTCCTTGTTTAGAGATTAGCAAGATCCTTTCATAACCGCGAAATCTATCCTTTTCTATACTTTCCAGATCGCGAAATTCGAACTCCATACATTGGCCTTTCGCGTTCCATTGTTTTAAGGAAGAAGAATCCAATTCAACTTTGGCGCCTTCCAAAACTTTTAACTGCCTTCTATAATTTTTCAAAAGAAGAAGTATAAGTACTCCGCTCAAAAGCAAATACATGGAAAGAAATGCGGATCTTTTGTCCAATTCCACCTGAACGAAACTTACGCCGATGAATATTACAAAGACCGAAAGCACAAGTCCGGTGCGGATCAGCAGCTTTTTCTTAAAAACGGGGGAATCGTATTTGAATACGGACATTAATCTAAACTTCCGAATTCGGATTTTTTAAATAAAGGGAAAACTTTGATCCCTTCTTCTTCTATCGCTTTTCTTCCGCCTTCCTCTCTGTCCAAAATGCAGATACAAGCTCTCACTTCCAGTCCGGCATCCCTCAAACTTTTGATTGCTTGCAAAGTAGAACCTCCGGTAGTGATCACGTCATCCACAACCACACAGGATTTGACCGCGTTCACTCCGCCTTCTACCAGGTTTTTGGTACCGTGTTCTTTGGCTTGTTTTCGAACGATAAGCGGAAACACATTCTTGGATTGTTTACGATATTCCAAAGCGATTCCGAAACAGATCGGATCTGCTCCCATTGTGAGACCGCCAAAGGCTTCTTCATTATCCAGACCGGATTCCGGGAGATGTTTTTCCACAATATACTTACAAAGTAATTCCAATCTTTGAGGATGGAGAGTGATTTCCTTACAATTAAAATAATGCCTGGATTTTCTACCACTAGCCAGAGTAAACGGTTCTTCTCGGAAACGATAGGCGTGGGTTTGAATGAGTTGAAACAATTCTTCCCTCAAAGCGGATCTCCCTCGGGCAAGGCCCGGAATCCCATAATAGTAGAAACTCCTCAGGAAAAAACAGATTTTTGAGCCTTATCGCGGCCTGCAGGAAAAATTCTAAATTTCCGAATTTTTTCGCAACCTGGGTCCTCGATTCCGCTCTTATCATAAAAACCAAGACGGGAAAGCCGACATGGAACAAACGAAAAAGAAATACGCATTGAAGACCACAATCTTCTTAATAGCGACTCCGATCATCGGGGTCATTGGGACGGGTGCCTTATTATTTACCAGAGGTATTCCATTAAACACATGGCTTGTGTATCTATTTATGACCGCAGCTACGGGACTAGCGATCACCGGGGGATACCACCGTCTGTTTTCGCATAGAGCTTACAAAGCTTCTTTACCGGTAAAACTCTTTTATATTCTTTTCGGAGCGGCTGCGTTCCAACAATCAGTGATCGAATGGAGTTCCGACCATAGGATTCACCATAGATTCGTAGATAAGGAAGAAGATCCTTATGCGATCACGAAAGGATTCTGGTACGCTCATATTCTATGGTTATTCGAGAATAGGGACCATAGAACTCCGGTTAACGTGAACGATCTTTACGAAGACAAATGGGTGAAATTCCAAGACGATCATTATTATCCGATCGCTATTTTCATGGGATTTATCTTCCCTACTCTTCTTTGCGCTCTTTGGGGAGATGCGTTAGGTGGTTTATTATTGGCAGGTTCTTTAAGAATTGCGGTCAACCACCATATGACATTCTTTATCAATTCCTTGGCACATTATAAAGGAGATCAACCTTTCTCAGATAAACATACTGCTAAGGACAATTGGATCATAGCATTGTTCACTTTTGGCGAAGGATATCATAACTTCCACCACGAGTTTCAAGCGGATTACAGAAACGGAATTCGTTGGTTCGATTACGATCCGACCAAATGGTTGATCAATACCTTTGCATTCTTCGGTTTAGCTAGCGATAGAAAAACTATCTCTGAAGAACAGATCCTGCGTAAAAAGATGGTGATGGAGGAGAAGGCTTTACGTAACAAATTAGAAGCTAAATCCCAAACCTTAAACCAAGGATTCGAAGAAAGATTAGAAGCTCTGCGTAATTCCGTTCAGGAATCCCAAGCAAGAATGATCAATTTAAAATCTGTAAAAGAAGAAGCAGGTAAAAAAGCAGTCAAAGAAGCCGAATCGGAATACAAAGTGGCGTTGAACACTTGGAAAAGATTCGTTTCCGGAGATCTAGCACCGGTCTGATATTATTCCCAGTACCTGATCCATTGCCCTCCTTCGGGAGGGCCTTTTTCATTTTAGATATGATTTCCTAAATGTGTAGGATCTCCTAACTGAGAGACATCCACTTCCACCTTCAATTTATGCTTCCCACCCCCGAATAAGATCCCTTTCAAAGGAGACACATCCGAGAAATCGCGCCCCATAGATGTATGAATATATTCGTCGGTGATCGCTTTTCCGTTCGTAGGATCGAAATCGAACCAACCTTGTCCGGGGCAATACACTGAGATCCAAGCATGAGTAGCATCGCTTCCTCTTAACTTAGGTTTTCCAGGAGGTGGATAGGTTTCAATATAACCGGATACATACTTACAAGGTAAGCCCAAAGAACGGAATGCTGCCACTGAAAGATGGGTGAAGTCCTGGCAGACTCCTTCCTTTTTTTCCAAGACCTCGTCCAGAGGAGTATAGATATGAGTGCTTCCCGCCTTGAACTTAAAATCTTCTCTGAATCTTTTTACATATTCCAAAACAGATTCCAAATAAGGACGATCCATCGGCAGGTATTTTTGTAAAAAATCCTTATAAGAAACGGATCGACTCACAAAGGCGGAGTCGCCAACGAATTCCATGGCTTCTATATCTTCTTTTTCGGTAACCGTTTTCAACTTTTGTAATATTTCGGAGGTTGTAATCGAGATTTGATCTTTTTTCTTGTCCGGCTCGGAAGTGAAAACCTTTGCTTCTGCAGTCACGGACAAAATATTATGTGGGGTTTCTACTGCAAAAGAGTATACCGTATTCCCGAAATAGTCCGTTCTGAATTCTGTATATTTAGGTTTAGGAAGTATTTCTATCCGGAATTCCCTACAAATTTGTCTTTCATTGGAAGTAGGACAAAGATGGGCCAAATTCAAACAATGAGAAACTTCCTTTTCGTAAGTATAATGGGTCAAGTGACGAACGGAATACTCAGCCATAGGGTCCTCCCAATCTAACTTGGTTTTCCACATAGCGGAAATATTTGGTGGCAACAGCGTCGGAAACGGATTTTAATTGGGCGAGAATATCTTCTAACCACCTGCGAAGTCCTCCGGCAGGATCGGCATATTCGAAAATACGTTTTGCATCTTCTTCTCCGAAACGAACTAAAACGTCGGTGAGTCTCTGGATCTCTTCGGAAATTTCTTCTTCTTTTCCGGATGAAGAGAATAAGGTATTCTCCCTTAATCTTTCTAATTGGAAAGCGAGAGAGCGAGGATTACTTTCGTCGAATATCAGAATATCCACTACGGATTCCGCTTCTATTCTATATTTGTAACGTCTTCTGTAAGTGATCCGAATGTCGTTCACATTCAAAAGACTTTCGAACATACTCTTATTGTATATGGAAGACCTTTCTATAGTAGCAAGTATCAGTCTCGCAAGGAACTGTGCCCTCTCCAATCTTTTGCCCATATCCAGGAAAAAATAACCTGTTTCACGGCTCATACTTTCGTTCGCAAGTCCGGAGAGAGAAGCAAACAGGTTTACCAATTTTTGTAAGTATTCCAACACTTCGTCGTAACTAGAATTTCCTGGAGCTTCCGATTCCAATCTGGAAATCAAATAACGTGTATCGTCCGAAATCCTGTCACGAACAGCCTTGGTGGTTCCCACGAAAAAGTTCAGATCATGGCGAATACTTCCGGAAGAATAAGGAGAAGTTGCCAATTGGAATATTTTCTCCCGGACCGAATCTAAGGAATCCATTCCGTTCGTTTCAAAAAAACCCATACTGTATCCGGATAGTTGGTCCAATACGCTAAGAAGGATAGAGAACTGATCCTTTTCATAGGATTCCTCCGCTTCTAAGATCTTATGCACTGTCTCTCTGAGAAGTCTGGACATATTCTCTGCACGTTCCGCATAACGTCCCATCCAGAACATATTGTCGGCGACCCTACTCGGGATCCCGGAACCCTTCCTTTTGATTGGGATCCTTCCGATCTGTCCGGGAAGAAGACTGAACTCTTTCTTCTCTTCCGAAGCGAGTATCCAAAGATCCTTGGATATAGCTCCCGTTTGGTTGGTAATGATCAGTTCGTCCGCTTTAGGAGAGACCCGGACTAGTCCGCCGGGCATACATGTATATCCGTTCTCAGAAAGACAGGTAAAAGTGCGTAAGACGGATTTACCGATCAAAAGTTCTTCCGAGTCCCCCGAAAAAATAGGAGAAGTAGAACCTGGAAGTATTTCCTGTGCCACATAACGTTCCGGCCTTGTTTCCACCCTAGTTCTCAAATCGAACATTTCCTTTTCTTTCAAGGTAGAAAGGAATACGGAAGAATCTAAAGGAGAACGAATTGCAGGCTTGATCGTATATTTATGGGGATTGGAGAAAACTTCCTTACGGGAATTTTCATCTCCCATCCAAAGAGTAGGAACATTCGGCAGGATCAGATCCTCGCCCAAATAAAATTTACATAAATTAGAAAGATATGGATGAATTGCTCGATTCTCTAAAAATCCAGAACCGATAGGGTTAGCCACAGTGACATTCCCTGCCCTCACCGCGCCCAAGATGCCGGGAACTCCTAAAAGAGAATCTCCTTTTAACTCAAGAGGGTCCATGTACCAATCGTCCACTCGACGAAAAATCACATCCACTTGTTGTAGACCTTCTATAGTTTTGAGAAAGACCTTATTATCTCTAACCGTTAGGTCTTCCGCTTGGGCCAAAATATATCCCAGGTAACCGGCAAGATATGCGTGTTCGAAATAGGTTTCGTTTCCGGGTCCAGGAGTCAGAAGAATAGTAAGAGGTTCCCTATCTTTATTGGAAGAAAATGAATTTAATGTTTTTCGTAATGCTCTGAAATATAACGCGACTCTATGTACTTGTGAGTCTCTGTAAAGAGATGGGAAAATACGAGAAAGAACGATCCGATTTTCTAAAGCATATCCGGAGCCGGAAGGGGCCTGGACTCGATCTCCTATCACATAAAAATTCCCTTGGCTATCCCTGCTAATATCGGTTGCTAAGAACGCCAGACGGAAATTTGTAAAATCATAAACAGGGGCACAGGCTCTTAAAAAACCGCCTGATTGGAATAGAACCTCGTGCGGGATCTTTTTTTCGTATAAGGACCTTTTAGGACCGTAAACGTCTTTTAGAATTTCGTTAAGTAGTTCGGATCTTTGGGAAAGACCTCTTTCGATCTCGTCCCATTCTTTGCTGTCCATGAGAAGAGGAAAAAGATCCAGTCCCCAGGCTCTTTCTCTCTCGTCCCCATAAACATTATACGTTACTCCGCTTTCCTTTAGGATACGGAGGCTGTCTTCTTTGCGTCTTCTTAATTCCGCTCCGCCCAGATGATTTAAAGTGCGAAGTAAAAATTCGTATTTTTCCCTGGACTTTCCGTCGGGCAGGCATAGCTCGTCATAGACTCCGGGAGCAGGTTTATATCCGGAGAGAAGATTTGCTGCTTGGGAAGTTCTCTGATTCATCTTCCGGGAGACATTGTCACTCCCCGTCCGATTTTAATCCAGCTTTAAAGTAGCCCCGATATTGATTTGTCTGTACGGACCTTGTTGGATCCCGACTGGAAGTCTTCCGGAGATATACACTCTATCTTCTAAATTTTTTCCGTTCACAAATATAGACCATCTTCCGCCCGGCGCCTCGTAACCGAAGTCGGCATTCCAAATTCCGTATGCAGGAACCACGCCTTGGCTTCCGTCCGTACTTTGGTTTTTGGTATTCTGTAAATCGGAATATTGTTTATCAAAATACTGATATTCCACTCGGGCATAAAATCCGGACGGACTTTTAACTCCGATAGCACCTATAAAAACATTCATAGGAACGTAAGGCAGATAATTTCCGTTTGTGTTTACTTTGATCAAATTTCCGGCGGAATTGATCGAATATAAAGGTTGGTTCGTGATACTCACAGTCCCATCCGCATTTTGTATCGTTCCTACAGGAACGTAAGTTGTAGAGATCGCTTTTGTGTAAGAGTAAGTAAACTCAAGAGGGATCTCCCACCTGGACTCCGCAAATTTTCCGAAATCGAAAACAAAATTGCTCTCCACACCTCTGTTTACGGATCTTCCAGCATTGATCGGGACCGCTCCAAGTCCTGAACCTGCTTCGTTCGTATTTACGATTTGATTCGAAAAATACAATGCATAAGTACTGACTTGAGTGTAGAAGTAGCGGGTAATATTCCCCCTAAAACCTGTCTCGTAATTATTGGATCTTTCCGCACTTAGTTTATAACCTAAACCTAATGCAGGATTTTGAACAGTGGAGAACGTAGGCGGAGAGAAAGCAGTATGTGCACCGGCAAACCAGATGAATTTTTCCGTAATATCGAAAGTTAATCCGATACCCGGTAGAACCACCTTAGTGTAAGTCTCGTTTGCGTCGTTCACTAAGATGGATTGACCGACAGTATTTGCATATCCTTTGGTAACATCATTCTCGGTCGCAAGTCTTCGGTGAGTATACACTCCTTGGAAAATATGTTCGTAACGGACTCCGGGGATCACCTTAAACTTATCAGTAATCTTAATCGAATCTTGGACATATAAAGCGTAAGCTCTTGCATTCCGATTTTGTTGTTGGGTGGTAAGGCCTTTTGTAAGAGTCGGATAAGGAAACACATTATTTGCGGCATTTACGGATTCATAATGCATTCTCGCGCCGAAAGCGATCTCATGATCCAAACCGAACGTATTAAATTTACCTTCTACCTTAGTTTCCAAACCGCCTGTCTTAAAGAAAGAATGCCTGTTCGGAGTGGAATTTAACATGTAAATCACATCCCCAGGTTGATTTCCTATAATGTCCGGAGCATAAACTCCAACCGCATTTTCAGGAGGTCTCGCAGGAAAACCGAATTCTGTCAGATTATTATAAGAATAAGATTCTTGGCGAAATAAGAAGCCTACATTTGTCCAATACGCTCTTGTGATCATCTTCCAATTTTCATTAAAAGTGTGATCGTGACCTATTACTGCAGCTTGTCTATCGATGGATTTTTGGTCGTATCTAGCCGGATTGATCCTGGGATTCTTCCAGTATAAACCCTGAGTCAGTCCTAAATACGTGGACTGTGCCTCTTGTTGGTAAGATTGGTATTTAAAGAAAACTGAATCCTTTTCCCCTAATTTCTGGATCAACTTTAGGTTTAGGTCGTTCACTCTAAAGCCTTGGTAATCCCTGAAACCGTTTCCTTGGTTGCGCATGTAAGAAATATCGTAACCGGTATTCGTAGTTTGGTTGGTCCCCCCATACTGCAAAAGACTGGAAGCATAACCGTTCATTCCTCCGATCACCTTTGCACTAAACGTAGGTTTTTCCGGAGGTTTACGTGTCACATAGTTGACTATACCGCCTAAAGTTGTAGGTCCAAAAAGAATAGATCCTGAACCTTTTACGACTTCTACCCTTTCCATTCTATCTATATGAGGCACAAAATAACTTTCAGGCTGCCCATAAGGACTCAAAGAAGTGAAGACACCGTCTTCTAAGATCAAAGTTTTTCTAGATTCTTCGTTACTAACTCCTCTGAATGCAATATTCGGAGTAAGACCTACCGCATCTTGATAACGGATGGTCGCACCAGGAACCCTACGTAAAGCTTCCATCGAATCGACAGGATTTGTTTCTTTTAAGATCTTTTTACCGATCACATTCGCGGAACCGGGGATCTTCTTTATATCGTCATCTTTCGCGCCGATCACATTGATCTGACCGCTTTCTAAAAATCTTCTTTTCTTTTCCGCAAGAGTTTCTTCCTGTTTGGACACTTCCTTTTTAGAAGGATCTTCTTGCTCAGTCTCGGAAGAAGTTCCGTTATTCCCGGCATTTCCGTTCGGCTGGGAAAAAAGGAAAGAATTAGAAAAAGTTAAAATACATATAATAAGAGAAGAACGGAATTGTTTATGCAACATTAATCTCCGTCCCCTCCTGGCCCGCCGGAAACGGGATTCGAGCCTGTAAGAGCGGCTAACTCAGTGTTTAAGATGGTCAACAATTCTCCCAACTCTTCAATACAAGCTTGGATTGCCGTAAAATTCGCGGCGTTTGAACTTCCCCAAGCGGTAGAAGGATCGGAAGGAGAAAGAGAAGGAGTAATATCTCCTAAATGTACTTCTAGTTCGGCGATCTCTCCCTTAATCTCTTCGTCCAAAGCGGGACTATAAAACTTTACGTAATCCGAAAGTCCAGCACCTGTTCCATTGCCGGTATAGATCGCTTTAAAAGTACTGAAATTATTGATCAAACTCTGGAAAGATTGGCCTGAAAATCTGAACTCTGCACGATCCGTTTTAGGAACAGAACCGTTCCCTCCTCCGGAAAGGCCCGCAGGAATTTCCAATTTTCCATCCTTCATGATGGTCAAGAGTTGGACCACTCCCGCGAAAACAGCGTCTAACGCGGCATCCGAACTCGGAAATGTAGTGGAAGATCCATTCCCAGCAGTTGCAAGCTGTGTACCTAAAGGATTTGTTCCACTTACATCCCAGGCATTCGTTACATTCTGCACATGTCCGCTATAATTAACTACTAAAGCCCTAAGAAGAGCGGACCTTCCGTTAGGAGCGTTTGCAAAATCAGAACAGCTGGGAGCAGTTCCACGATTCACTCCCGCTTGGCTAAAAAGAAGATATTCTATCGCGCCTATTCCCTTGGCATCGTTATCAAATCCGGCTATATAGGTTTGAGCATCCAAAAAATCTCCGGATGGATCAAAGCCATCCAGGTCATCCAGATCGCCCGAGCTCGGCGGAGCCTCTGTAAGATAATCGATCAGGAAAGGATCCATTTTGGAAAAAGAAGAGAGAGTGGTCCCAAATCTAAAAGGTTCTACTTTTTTAAGATCACTTACGTGAGCGATCCAGGCTGCTTGCGCACTAGCAAGAGTATCTGAAGAGCATACACTATCCGTCGCTGCCACAAGAGAGAGGCGGCTAGCTTCTAAATTTACAAAGAGAGGAGGAATTATATTATTTCCTAAATTCTGCAAAAGAGATCTAGGATCGAACGAATTGAACATTCGATAGAGATATCCATTCGTATTTGCCGCACCTGATGCAGCGTTCTTATGAGAACAAGAAATAAGAATGGAAAGTAAGAAAATACTTAGAATGATCCAAGCAGTAAGGATCAGCTTTTTAATCCGGAAAAACCTGCCGAATCGTCTGCTTTTAACAGAATTGTTTGGTCGCATAGTTCCCTCGAAACTGGGCTCTTTATCTTGAGAATCAGAATTATTTTTATAGAGCAGGATGCAACTGTTTTTGAGATCTGTTCTCACGAACAGAGTTTGATAAATGATATGTTATTCGATCCAACGAAGGTCCATCGTGTAACCGTTGGAATGCTTCAATCGTTTAGGTTCAGAACCATCTAGAGCAGAATGGCCATCCGCTAAAAATCGGGAGATCCTTCGAGACTCCGCTTCATATGAATTCACCGGGAATGTATCGTAGGCCCTTCCGCCTGGATGAGAAACGTAATAACGACAACCGCCTAAGGGACGGGAAGACCAGTTGTCCCAAACATCAAATACTAAAGGAGTGTGAACCGGAAGATTCGGATGCAAAGTGAATACAGGATTCCAAGCCTTGAAACGAATTCCTGAAACGGCTTCTCCTTTTTTTCCGGTATTACGAAGGGGAACCTCGTAACCATTACAACTTAGAATATAACGATCACTCCATCCTTCTACTTTTACTTGCAATCTTTCTAATGCAGAATCCACAGATCTTGAAGTTCCGAAAGAGGAAGATTCCTCCCCCAATACATTCCAAGGTTCTAATGCCATTCTAAGTTCCAAAAATACTTCTTCTCTTTGGGTCTTTCCATACACAGGAAAACGGAATTCAAAAAAAGGAAGGAACTCCTCCTCTTGGAATGCGAATCCGTGATCTTTTAGATCCCTCAGAACATCTTTAAAATCGTTCCAAACAAAATGCGGAAGAAGAAAACGATCATGCAATTCGGTTCCCCAATGGATCGGAGATTGTTTATATGGCTTTTCCCAAAATCTGCAAAGCAAAGATAATACCAAAAGTTGTTGGACCACACTCATCTTATAATGAGGAGGCATTTCGAATCCCCTTAATTCCACGAGTCCCAAACGAGGTCCCGAAGGCGGATACAGTTTATCAATGGAAATTTCCGCTCTATGAGTATTCCCCGTTAGATCTACGAGCAGATTCCGAAAAAGTCTATCCACAAGCCAAGGATGGTGTTCTTTAATTTTATCTAATTGAGAAGATGCTAATTCATATTCGTATAATATTTCGTCCCTTCCTTCGTCCAAGCGAGGAGCCTGGGAAGTAGGCCCTATGAACAAGCCGGAAAAAAGATAAGAAAGAGAAGGATGATGTTGCCAATAACTTACCAAACTTCGCAAAAGGTCCGGCCTTCGCAAAAATGGACTATCTTCAGGAGACATGGCGCCTACTGTAATATGATTTCCACCTCCTGTTCCGGTATGTCTTCCGTCGATCAGGAATTTTTCAGCGCTTAGGCCGATCTCTTTTGCTTCTTCGTATAAGGTTCGGGTCTTTTCTTCCAGCTCTTGGAAATTGGAGGAAGGATGTAAATTTACTTCTAAAACTCCCGGGTCCGGCGTTATACGAAATAGACCGAGCCTGGCATCTGAAGGAGGTTCGTAACCTTCTAATACGATCTTTACATTCGCTTTTTCAGAAGCGAATTCCAATGAGGAGATCAGATCCAACCAAGGTTCCAGACCTTCCACCGGAGGTAAAAATACATGGATTGAACCGAGCCTCGGTTCAATCACTAAAGTAGTTCGGATCGGAAGATCTTTCCCCTCCGGAAAAAACTTAGGTTTTTTAGAAGATCTTTTTTCTAAGGCCAAATCCAGATCTTTTCGAGAACTTAACTTTTTACTTTTGGATAAATCCGTAAGGACCGCATTCGGTCTGAAATTTTCGGAAATAGAAGAAAAGGGCAGCCTAAATCCAGCAGGACTATCCCCCGGGATCAAATATAATCTTTCTCTTTTATATTTCCATTCGGAACTTTCCCATTCTGATTTCGTATAATTAAATTGTAATGGGATCGCGATCGCTTTTTTAAGTTTAAATTCCCTATCCACCAGAGAGAGAACCTTTTTCCTTTCTAAAGCCTCGAACGAAAAATCCTCCGAATTAAAATCCCCGCTCTTAGGATCCTTCCATTCGGGGAGTTGTCCTTCTTTCCATAGATAGTAAAAACCGTCCTCGTATAAAGGAACCATATGTTTGGAAGAAATGCCTAAGGTCTTACAAACTTCTTCCGCAAATACATCGGATAATTTTAAGTCCTGGTCTAAATCCTGTTTTTCTTTTTCAGAGGAAGAAACAAATAGTTCTTCGTTCTTCCACAAATGCTCTCCGTCCTTCCTCCAAAAAACGTTTAAAGACCAACGAGGTAAAGGTTCTCCCGGATACCATTTCCCTTGAGTCACTTGGACCAAAGAACCGGGGGAAAATCTCTTACGAAGCCTGGTAAGAAGTGTTTCGCCTAACTCTAACTTTTCATTTCCTAGTGCGAGAGTATTCCATTGAGGATCTTGCCTGGAAGTATCCGAAATAAAAGTGGGCTCTCCTCCTATAGAAACGCGAATATCATTTTTTTTGCATCTAGCGTCCAGATCGGTTCCGAGCTTAATAATTCTATTCCAAGTAGGATCCGTATAAGGTTTAGTGACGCGAGGAGATTCCTGGAAACGTTTCACTTCCATTCTGAATCCGAATTTGGACTCTGCGGGATCCGAATATCCGAATACTGGAGAAGCACTTCCGGGTTCTGGGACCGCCGCTAATGGAATATGACCTTCTCCAGTAAACAGACCGGAAGTTGGGTCTAACCCTACCCATCCTGCACCGGGTAGGAACACCTCAGCCCATGCATGAAGGTCCGTAAAATCTTCCTTAGCTCCGGAAGGCCCGTGGATAGAAACCTCGTCCGGTTTCAATTGGATCAGATATCCTGAAACAAACCTGGAAGCCAGGCCGATATGTCTCAAGATCTGAACTAGTAAAAATGCAGAGTCCCTGCAAGATCCGGATCTTCTTTCTAAAGTTTCCGTACAAGTTTGGACACCGGGCTCCATTCTGATCACATAAGAAATGTCCTGATATACCCTTTGATTGAGACCGACCAAAAAGTCTACGGTGCGCTTTGGTTTTAAGATGCCGTCTTTTCTTAAATTAGATATATAATTAGCGAGTGCGTTACTTCCGTCTGTTGCGCTTAAGTAAGGAAGAAGTTCCTTTCTCAAAGCATCCGAATAGATAAAAGGAGTCTCTTCCGCGTCAGGCTCTAAGAAAAAATCGAACGGGTTGATAACTTGTATCTCGGCGACAAGATCCACGAGTATTTTCAATTTTTCAGTCTTCTTAGGAAATACCAACCTTGCCTGATAGTTCCCAAAAGGGTCTTGTTGCCAGTTCAAAAATTGTTCCGACGGTTCCACTAAAAGTGAATAAGAAACGATCCTGGTCCTAGAATGAGGAGCGGGTCTCAATCGAATAATATGAGGAGATAACGCAACTGGTCTATCGTATTCGTAAGAAGTTTCGTGGGTAAGAGAGACTAATAAGGACATTATCAATTCCTAAAATAGGTCTCGTCCAACTGAGTAGCGATGCCATTCAATCTTACTTGCAATTGGTCCAAATATTCATGCATTCCGGAAGAAAAAATTTCGTCGATGGAGGCGTAATTCATTTCGGAAAGAAGAACACCTACCCTCTTCTCAGTTTCGTCCCCATAACTATCTCTCTCGGTCCCGCTTAAAATTTTTAGGCTATCGAACGCTTTAGAAAGACAGAAACGTATCGCTCTCGGAAAAATTTTATCCAAGATTAAGAACTCTGCGATATTCTTAGGAGTGATCCTTGTATAAAAACGATTGAACATTTCGTGAGCGCTTGCGGACTTCAGAAGAGAAAGCCATTGGATCAGATCTAATGTCGATCCAACTTCTTCTCTAGCGGGAAGAAGTATAAAATATTTCATGTCCAAGATACGAGTGGTCTTATCAGCTCTTTCTAATAATCTTCCGAGTAATGCAAAATGCCAAACCTCGTCGTGCGAAATTGTGGCCTCTTGACAACCATAGAATAATAAACACTGATTTCGGATCGCCTTGAAAAATTCCGCAATTCCGGGCATATCAGATTCTTCGAATTTTCTTTTGGATTTGATGGTAAGATAGAATTCGTTGATTACTTCCCACATAGGAGTGGAAATATTCTCTCGGATGGTTCTGGCATTTTCTCTTGCGCGGATCAAACAATTCATGATCGAGTTCGGATTCTCAGTATCCAAACTCATGAAGTGGATCACATTCTCTTTGCTAGGAGAATTATACTTTCTGGAAAATAATTCATTATCTCCGGTGGTATACACCAAAGGTGTCCATTGTCTGTTGGAATCCTCGTTTAGGTCCAAGGAAAGCTGAAAATTCACATCCAAAAAGCGTGAATAATTCTCGGCCCTTTCCATATAACGATTCATCCAGTATACGGATTCAGCGACTCGGCTTAGCATTAGGAAACCTCTCTAGTTTTGTGATGTTTTTTCGGTTCCGCTTGGGACATTCCCCTGATTGCCAGTTCTTCTTCTTTTTTGATATTAACCCATCACCCAAGTATCTTTAGAGCCGCCGCCTTGGGAAGAATTCACAACTAAGGAACCTCTTCTCAATGCGACTCTAGTTAAACCTCCGGGCATCACATAGATCTCTTCTCCATATAAGATGAAAGGTCTAAGATCCACATGCCGTCCTTCTAACTTATCCTCTATCAATGTAGGAATCCTGGATAAACTCAAAACAGGCTGAGCAATATAATTGCGGGGATCGGCCTTAACTTTCGCTACGAATTCCTCTTTTTCTTTTTCGCTGGCAACAGGCCCTATTATCATTCCGTATCCGCCTGCTCCGTTAGCCGCCTTTACTACAAGATTTCCGATATTCTCGCAGACATATTTTAGGTCCTTCTCCCTGGAACATAGATAAGTCGGAACGTTAGGTATAATCGGCTCTTCTCCCAGATAATACTTAATAAAATCCGGAACATAAGAATAGATCACCTTATCGTCCGCAACTCCTGTGCCAGGGGCGTTCGCCAATGCAACGTTTCCTTTTTTAAATACTTCGAATATACCTGGAACACCTAAAAGAGAATCCTTACGGAAGGCTTTAGGATCCATAAAAGTATCGTCGATCCTTCTATAGAGAACGTCCACTTGTTTCAATCCCTTGGTGGTCCTCATATACAATTTATCGTCTCTTACCGTAAGATCCGTGCCTTCTACCAAAGGAACTCCCATACGAGATGCAAGAAAACTATGCTCGTAGTATGCCGAGTTATAGATCCCGGGAGTTAGTACTCCGATATTCGGGTTAGGTTTGTCGGAAAGATGTTCAAGCATTCCCCTAAGTCTGATCGGATAATCGTAAATGGGTCTTACAGACAAGCTAGCGAATAGCTCCGGAAAGGTCTTTTTCATCACTTCACGATTTTCTAATACATATGAAACGCCGGAAGGACAACGAAGATTATCCTCTAGGACCAACATCTGCCCATCCCCATCGCGCACCAGATCCGTTCCGGTAATATGGATCCAAATCCCTTTAGGAGGTTTGATACCTATACATTCTTTTAAATAACCTGAACTGCTATAAACGATTTCCGCAGGGATCACTCCGTCTTTAATGATCTTCTCGTCTCCGTAAACGTCTTGGATAAAAAGATTTAAGGCACGGATCCTTTGTTTAAGACCTTCTTCCATTTTTTTCCATTCGAAAGAAGTTACGATGCGGGGAATGATATCGAAAGGCATGATCCTCTCTTCTTCTTCCTCGTCTCCATACACATTAAAAGTAATGCCCAAAGAAAGAAGCGCCTTTTCCGCAGAGGCTTTTCGCTTCAAAAGCTCCTTATCATCCATCCCTTCGATTCTGGATTTTAAAATATGATAACTCTGGCGAATTGCCCCCTCTTCGGAGAACATTTCGTCGTAAAAGGAATCCGTCTGGTAATTAGTCAGGAGCATAGAATCCTCCTCCCATCTATCAGAAGGAGACCAATTTCGCCTCTAATAAACAAGCAGAAATTAAATACTTCGCTTATTTTTTATACTAATTATATATCAATGTTTATAAATTAAACATTTTATTAAAATATTCACCAAATTGTTCTGAAAGAAATCTGATTTTGATCGAAAACCGAAGGAAATGGAGTGGGAGCGGTTTTGCGAATATGCGACTACGTGCAGGGAGGGAGGCGGCTTTGCGAATGTTCGCCCATGCCTGGATAAAAATATATTTTACTATACAGGTAAAACTTCCAAGGGAAGGTTTTTGAAAAATATGAAACGGCCAGTTTACTACTTCTTAATCATCATCCTATTTTATTTTATCGGTTCGGTAATTTATACGATCGTTTCCGCATACAAAGTTCCTGAGAATAATCTGGATTCTTTCCTAAAATCGGAAGATAAAACTCCAAAAAGATATGTGGTCTTTTTAGGAGATAGTATAACTCACGGAACAGTAAGTTATAATTACGTTCAAAGTCTATCGGAGAACCCTAAACTTAAAAATTTCACATTCGTGAATGAAGGAATCAACAGCCGCTTAACCTACCAAATATTAGAAAAAGTAGATGATACGATACGATTGTCTCCGGAACATATTTTTATTTTGATTGGTACAAACGACGCAAAAGCCGCTTTAAATGAAGAAGAATATAAAGGATATAATTCTTTGTGGAATCTTCCGGAAGTTCCAAACATCTCTACCTACGAAAAAAATCTGAAAGTGATAGTCGCCCTCTTAAAGGCGGAAACAAAAGCAAAGATCCATTTAATCTCGATCCCGGTATTGGGAGAATCTTTGAACAGCATACCGCTCAAACAATCGATCGCATATTCGAATGTTATACGAAATATTGCAAAAGAATCTAATTCCTATTATATTCCATTAAATGAAACATTAGTTGCAGATCTGAAAAATCGGCCCGATCAAACGGAAGGCGAATATACACGCAATACTTTAAAAATGTATTGGATCATATTCAAACATTTCGGCTTATTTCAATCCTGGGATAAAATTTCAGACCAGTCCGATCTTATTTTTATGACGGACGGGATCCATATGAATTCAAGAGCGGGCAAAATTTTAGAAGAAATGATCCAAAAAGATCTAAAAGAATAATTATTTCTTCTTTTCCAACTCCGCCGCGATCATACATTCTTTTGGAATCCACTCCTTCTCCACTTGTTTTTGGCGAACGTAACCGACTACGTGACCCGTACTGGCAGCAACCGCGAGAATGGAATAAGAATATAAAAGCGCATATGGAGAACTTGGAAGTAAATCGGAAATACCTCCTCCCACATAAGATCCGTAAGCCGGATACAATGTGCGATACGCGGTCATTTCTTCTGTTTTATCGCAACGGTATCTGAAATATCGGATCGCATCGTCTGAGGCTCTAGCTTCCGGGTAAAAGGCTCCTAGGATCGGAACGGCGTAACCTAACGCATACAAGGATCTATATTCCCTTTGTGCAAAATCTTTGGAGTGACCTCCTTCGTGTATCACAACCGCGGGAATATCCGAATATACATGGATCGTATTGGAATATGGATTATAATGGTCTCCACCGAAAATACGACCTACTAAAAGTACATCGTTCATCACATAGGCGAATAAACCTATCGTCCATTTTAAAAGTGGATTTACCGACTTAGAATCCCAAAGTCTTTTGAAATCATTTCCCGGAGAATATTGATTGAATCGCACCTTAACATCTTTCAGATTATTATCTCGGATATAATCCATGAGATACTTCTTTGTTTCGAAAGAAAACTCGTGGTTTTGCATCCTTCTATCCCATATCATGATTTTTGAGAGTAGACTTTCGATCCAGATCCAACTTCCTATAAAGTCCAGGACTGCATAAGGTTTACCTTCTTCGAACTGAGGATTTTCCTCATCGAAATACATTTGGTCATTCGGCTCAAATGGTTGAGCTACCGTGTATCTTTTCTCTGTAGAATAGTAGCATGACTGAAATACCAAACAAGCAAGTAAGAATATTATGATTTTCTGCTTCATCTCACTTATTTCCTTTTATTCGGAATTCGTTTATTCTCGGCAGAATGTTTCTTGATCTCTTCTATAAAATCCAGAAGTGCAACTCTTCCCATTTGATTCACTTGATCTTCTCTATTACCTCTATGTCCTAAATAAGGAAGATGAATGATCCATCCCAGTAAAATGGGAAGAGTTGCCAAAGTCGCCATACAATCGGTAACCCTGGACTCTATCCCATCCTTGAATTGGTAATGCCAAGTTTTTCCGGATGAGATAATGTCCGCTTCCATTTCCACGTTTACTTGGTTATAACTGCAATGATCCAATGATTCTAATCTGAATTTTTTGATTATGATCTTATGTTTTCCGGGATATTCTTCCTTATGATCGTTTAATTCCTTTCGGATCAGCTTAGAGATCGGTCCATACAGATTTGAATAATCCTTTCCCCATCCTGTCCAAGAAGTGAATCCATCCTCGAAATATACGAAACGATTCTCGTCCTCGTCCGGAAATTCGACCTCGAAATCCGGATCCTTGGAATCGTAATCAGGAGCTCCCGATTTCACCTCCATCCAATGCTCTTGGACTTCATGAGCGCCGGAAAGAGTTTTTGGGACATGCACCTTTATGGAGGTGCAAGACAAAACAAATATTAGAAAAAATGATAATATGCACTTAAGAATATAAGACATGATAGATCGCTTTGTAATCTAAAAGTGAGGAGAAGAATGTAAAGAATAAATTCCAAACCGAAAGAAAGTGAGTTCCATTCAATTTGGAATATCTTTCCATTTTGAACCCGGAATTTCCAAAACGAATTCGGAACCGAATGCAAGACTAGGGGTCTTAAATCCTTTTCCTCCTTTCCCGGAAAGTACTTTGGAAACCGCGGCAAGAGAAGATTCCACAGTGAATTCGTATCCTTCTTTACATTCTAAAACTTTGGTGGATTTTTTTCCTTCTTCCGATCGGACTTCTCCCCATACCGTCGTTTTGACTAAGTTCCTTGTTCTTTCTCCAGGACCCTTGATCGTTTTCCCCACCAAAGCCTGGACTCCTTTTAATACGAAAGGAATTTTTAATAAAGAGATGATAGGTTTAAAATAACGTAACGCATTTACCTGTCCGGAAGGAATATCGGTATACACATCGATATTCGGAATGCCGGTGGAAATATAGGCGGTAAATACGTCTCCCCAGGGAATTCCATACACTCTGTAGGTTTTCCCTCCGGCGTTAACCTCCCTTGTTCTACTCAGATGTGGAACTCCAACCATCTGTCCGTCCCTTCTGATCTTAGAACCATAAGGCAATTGAGCGAGCGCGCTTTTCATCGTACCTGGAGAGACTTCACTCAATCCCACAAACGCAAGCTCTAGAAACTTTGGCTTAGATAAAGACTCTTTCAAAGAAGCAGCCAAACAATCAGTTGGAACAATATCGAAGCCCACACCTGGCAAAAGTAGAACGCCCGCTTTCTCCGCTTCTTCTCCTAGGGCTTGGAGAGATTCATAAACAGGTATTTCTCCAGTGATATCCAGATAGTGAACCTTTTTAGAAATACATGCCTTTGCCATCGGAACGGAAGTTTGGATGAAAGGACCCGCGCAATGCAATACAAGTTGGAATCCTTGGATATTCGAGCCGACCTCGCTCAAATTAGTTAAGTCGAAAATTTTATATTCTAAACGCAGTTCGTTTGCGAGTTCTTCAATTTTGTCCCGGCTTCTTCCTGCGATTACAGGGTTTAAACCTCGAGACACTGCTCTTCTTGCAATCAGTTCTCCCGTGTAACCGTTCGCTCCATAGATCATCCACTTAGATACTGCCATAAGGTAGGAACTACGACATCGCTTCCGATTTAGTCAACCTGCATACCGCGAACGAGTTAGTTTTTTTCACACGATCGATAGGTAAAAAATTTTCGATCTGGAGTCTGTTTTAGTTTTAGATTGACCTAGTTCCCAAACGAGGAATGATAGAGGTTAACCGGCTTGTATTATGGAAAAAATAAATCTTATCACAATCGCAATTCCATTCTTCTTTTTGCTGATCGGGTTAGAACTCGCATTCTCCTGGTACCATAAAAGAAAACTTTATCGTCTGAACGATTCTATTAATGATCTCAGCGCTGGGATCGCTAGTCAGATCTTCGGGATTATTTTTAAGACGATCACATTCTTCGCATACCTTTGGGTATATGAGAATTGGAAAATATTCAATCTTCCTTCTTGGCCGAGTGAACCTGTTTCTTGGATGCCCTCTTCCGAAGTATTGGGACTTTCCGCAAGCACCTGGGCCTGGACAATCGTTATAGCTGTTTGGATCAGCTGCTTCGTGCTCTACGATCTAGCTTATTATTGGCTGCATAGATTGAGTCATGAAGTTAATTTTCTTTGGGCAGGGCATGTGGTCCATCACCAAAGCGAAGAATACAATCTGACCGTTGCGTTACGTCAGGCAAGCTTTCACGGATTATTTACTTGGATCTTCTATATTCCTTTGGCGATCTTAGGATTTTCTCCTATCGTGATGGTACTGAACGGACAATTAAATTTGATCTATCAATTCTGGATCCATACGAAAGCCATAGATAAATTCCCTAAATGGTTCGAGGCTGTGTTCAACACCCCATCTCACCATAGAGTTCACCACGGTATCAATCCTAAGTATATCGATAAGAACCATGGTGGAACTTTGATCGTTTTTGATAGATGGTTCGGGACCTTCCAAGCAGAAGAAGAAACTCCTGTTTACGGAACAGTAAAACCTTTGCGTAGCTTTAACCCATTATGGGCAAATGTTCATTATTGGATAGAAATGTGGGAACAAGCAAAACAAAGCACTCGCTGGTCCGATAAGATCAAAGCATTTTTAGCAGTACCGGGATGGAGACCTAAGGAATTAGGAGGACAATACCCGATTCCGGAAGTGGACGAGAAAACATTCAAAAAATATGATGTAACTCTGTCCAAGAGTTTAACCGCTTATACTGCAATTTGGTTCGTTCTTACTTTGGTCGGGACATTTTCGATGCTTGTAAAAATACATTCTATTCCGACAGGATTACTATACCTGATCTTCTTCTTCAGTTTGTTCTCTTTAACAACTGTAGGAGGGATCTTAGACCTGAAACGTTGGACTTTATACCTAGAGCCGATCCGTATTGCGCTTTTAGTAGGAACTGCTTTTCTCTTGGGATTTTCCACCGGGACAGCATTTATCGTAGCAGGATTCGGTGCACTTTCACTCGCATGGTTTTTATCTCAGAGACATGTATTTGCAGAATGGAAGGATATTGATCCGGCAAAAGAGATCCGTAGCAAAGCAGCTTAATCGGCATTTTCCTTTCACTTCTCCGCTTGGATTTTAGTCATTTCCTGCGGAGAAGTTTCCTTATAGCCCTCGCTATTTCCTACCTAATACTGCAAAGCGTTTCCTGTTTCCAGTAAACTTTTGAGGGAAGAAAGGATCGCAGGCCAACCGTTATTCAATCCCACAAACGTATCCGGGTTTTCTATAAAATCCTCAGGCAAAAGATCTTCGTGCAGGAGAGTAAGCCTTGTAAGATCTTTCATTCGTTTTAAGCTATAAGTCACCCGAGTAGGCTCCTTAGATTTATCCAGTCTTGCTTTCAACTCAAGCGGAATGGATTTGAAAGTCGGTGGAAGTTCCCATGTGTAAGAAAGTAAAAACGGTTTCTCATACTTCAAAATTTTGCCCACCACCAAAAGTTCACCGCTCGGATCCGAAAATCGAAATCCGCCGCCAACCTTCCAGTCCCCCTCTATCTTACTTCCGAACCAATATTTTTGAGAATATTCGGAACTAGTCAAAGCCTCCCAAACTTTTTCAGGACTGGCAGCGATATAAGTAGTATATATAAATTTGATATCCGATCCCTGTTCCATTTTTCAAATCCCCCAGCTTTCCATATATGTAATAGAGTAAAAATCGTATCTGGGCAATAAAAAACCCCCGAGATTCCGGGGGTTTTTGTGTTAGTGATTTTTTGGGGAGTTTTTACGTAACTTCAATTAAATGGAGGAGGAGAAGATTCGAAAACGATGTCCAGAGCATCTATTGTAGATTTTCTTGTATCATCCCAATAAACACCGTTATTATCACCGGTATTTCCGGATTTACCGCTTAATCCGATTCTTCCATATAAGCCGTCCACCCTTGTAGCGGGAACGTAACTAGCAGGTATAGCACCAGAATCTACAAAATCTTTCACAAATCCGTTTACATTAAACAATCCGTAATTTAAAGAGATAAGTCCACATAGTGTGCCGTCACCAGAAGTAATTGCTCCCTCTTCCCATCCGGACTTTGCAGTTACTTCTAAATCGCCTGTTAACTTTTGGCTATATGCAAGTTTGTAATATTCATCGCTCGCACTTCCGGAACATAGCCCTGCATTTGCGTTGCTAGCAGGAATTAGATTCGCAGTCGCATCAACACGGACAATTGCCTTGAAACAGAAAACAGTACGATCGTCCATCTCTTCTAAGATGACCCGTCCATGGCGGGCGTGCAGCGAAATCTCATTATCATTTGCTAATTTATCATCCCAAGAGTATACTTGCACTAGACCTTGATTTGGGTAATTAGTCGAATAAAAAGGATCTGTAACATCTGGAGAATATACATAACTTTCTATATCAGCAGAAGATCCACCATCTTGAGAAGGATTCAACATTTGTAAACGATATCGAACAAGAGCTCCGTCCTGGAGGGAGTCTCTTGGATTATCATCCCAATAAAATTGTAACGCAATATTCGCTGGATCTGTTGTTCCCACATTCTTCAGTTCCAAATAGTTAGAAAATGTTTTGGTTCCGGTGTAGGCAGTCGAAGATGCGGTAAAGGTACCATTCAACTTCAAAGAGATTGTAAAATTAGTTCCCGAAGTTGTAGAGAAACCGTCTTGAGTAATACCATTAGCCTGGCTTGCTAGAAAGACCAAGCCTGGGTTTGCCTGGATAGAACCGATCACATCGTCCATAAAGAGTGAATTCCCGCGAGCCCAAGTTGCAGATCCTCTAACAAAACCCCATTGGTCGGCTGACGCGTGTAACGGTCTAAGCAGAGAAACATTTAAAGAAAATGGAATATTATTCTTTTCCTTCTTGAATCCTGGGTTAAATTTAAAACCTGCAGTGATCCCGAAAAAAACCAGTAAAGCCAAAACGACTTTAGGCAGTATAGAGCGACGATTTTGTAACTTCACTGTGCAATTCCTCTTGGAACGATAATAAAAAATCCAGTTTTGCTTTTTTCCAATTGGTATCCTAGATTGAATAGAGGGATGAATGGGTCTTTTCCTCCTGGCGCACAGGCGGTCCCGATTAACCCGGTTAGGATGATCCCTAAGCTAATAAGTAGAATTCCTCTTTTTAGATTTAAGATCATAAGTATCTCCTTATAGAATAATGAACATTTGAGATTGAATTTTTTTCAAATTGCGCTGAGTTTAAAGAGCTTGTTCTAATTAATAGATGATCGTATCAAAGGATAGCTTTATTTCGGTTAATCCTTGGAAAAAACATCCCCCAAGGAATAGATGCCGTAAGATCATGATCTCCCGGAGACAAAATGAAAGGCCCAATCTTGAATATATTTCTAAAAAATCCAGTCCCGGGAAAAGTTAAGACACGTTTAGCCAAATACATAGGAGAAGAAGCTGCACTAGAAGTGTACCAAGCTTTGGTCGAAAAAACCAGATCTGCCTGCAAAGACTTGGATATTCCGAAGGTGCTTTGGTTCGATTCTTATCTCCCAAATCCATCCGACCTAGGAAGTTGGGGACATTCTCCGTTACTCATTCGCAAACAAGAAGGAAAAGATCTTGGTGAGAAGATGAGAAATGCATTCTTATATTGTTTCCAAAATGGTTCAGGTCCAGCGATATTAATAGGAAGCGATTGTCCTGAGTTAGATTTACTTCACCTGAAAGAAGCATTTCATATTTTGGATCACAAAGATGTGGTCTTAGGTCCCGCAAAAGACGGGGGCTATTATTTAGTAGGCCTCAAGTCGGATACTCCAGAACTTTTTCATGGAATAGAATGGAGCACTGAAACCGTTTTTACAAGAAGTTTGGAAAAACTGCAATGGGCCAGGAAACAAGTCGGACTTCTCCCGGTATTATCCGATCTGGACGAAGTCCAGGATCTGGAATATTTCGAATCAAATGGAATTTTGGACTGGAAAAAGAACGGCTCTTGACCCCCAAGTCACACTAAATACCTCACACCAACACATTAAACAAACAGAATATAGTTCATATACTCCGGTCTCGACCAACGTGCAAAAAGGACCAAAACATTTTTCTATTATTTATGTAATTATTTGATTACTTACGAGAATTCCAAGGTCTCATATATGTAATTGCTTGATTACATATATGAGCAGTAAAACTAACTTTATTTTTCTAAAATTTTTGGTGCTTGGGTTCTCTTCTTATTTCCTTTTTTCCCTTTCTCCTCTGAGAGCATTCGGAAAGAAGGGCCCGCATACCCATACGAGTATTACTCAAGAGGCTTTTTTCGAATTTGCAGACAAGACCGGATGGGACTTGAGAGCGGATTGTATGGAGTTGATCGTACAAGGGAACCTAAGGGCAGATGCGGCCTTCATGAACAATGATGCGTATCATTGCGATAACGATAATATTCTGGGATGCGCGGATCGTTTCAGAACTTTAAAGGATGATTCTTATCGGGAGTCCAATCATATCACCGGGCTAATCAAATTAGGTATGGCTCTTCATATTGCTCAGGATTTTTATTCTCACTCCAATTGGGCGGAGAACTATCCGATGGTGAGTATACTTGCTCCAATAGAACATCCTTGGATTTTTTTAAGTATGAAAGAGATCCAAACAGGTTACTTCAATCTTCTTCCCATCGTAGAACATACGGAAGAAGCTGGAGATTGTTTCGATGCACAAGAAGGGCTCCACGGAAGTTACTCGTTCGCTACACATGCATGCTTGAACAAAGATGCCTCAGACAGCCATAGAAGTCTTAAAACCGTTCTACCTGGTATTCCAATCAGTTATCATGATTGGGCGGCAGATCTCGCAAAAGAACATACCGCTCAAATATTGGTGGAACAGTTTAAAGCGAAACATCCTCTGCTATTGAGTTGCCTAACACCGAAAGTTTTATCATTTTCTTGTGGAAGTCAGGCATATGATTTTCTCCGCCAGAATTAAGTCTAATTTCCGTTGACTTAAGCCTTCCCCTCCCATTACTGTAAATTTATCTGGCCAGTATGCAGTCTGTTTTTACCTGATTGTAAAATTCCCGGATCGATCCTTCCTTAGGTAATATTTGTGAAACTATTTCAAATTTTATTGTTTTGTTTAATTTCCTCCGGCCTCCTCTTTGCGCAGGACTCCCCAACAACAAGCGAACCCCAAAACACTTCTCCGGAAGTTTCGGCAGAAGAGCAAACGTTATCCGCCGTTAAAAAATTGATCGGTTTTATCCGTTACAAAAAGAACGACAAAGCTCTCGCACTCGTTCATGTGGGAAAATTCTCGGAGAAACTTATCGGAGATCATAAAATTTCCGCTACCGATAGAAAGGAATTCGAAGATGCGATCTCGGAATACATTGTGAACAAAGCATTTCCAGTCGCATTAAAATATTTTGATAAGATCGACATCACTTACGACAAACCTACCGTGAACGGTAAACAGGCAAGGATCGGTTCCTCTATTCTTTACAAAGGTTCAGATCAGATCAAATTCGCTTGGATACTTTCCGAATCGGATGACGCTTGGTACATCAGCGATTTCGAAACAGAAGGCAAACTCGCAACGGAGATCAACCGCACTAAAAATATAGAACCGTCTATTAAGAAAAACGGAATCAAAGGGACCATATCCCTAATACAAAAAGCAGCTAAGAACTGATGAGAAAACTTCTTTCTAAGGCGACCGAGTTGGTATTAACCAAACCGGCCGCTTCTTCCGCAATCCTCTTTATTTTTCTGGTAATCTCCGCAGTTTTAGCGACCAGACTTTCCATTAACAGCGATAACCTACAGCTTCTTCCTTCCGATAACCCTTCTGTCGTCCAAACAAAACGTGTGATCGAAATGATCGGCGGAAGCGGATTTTACACTGTTGCTCTAAAATTCAAGGACGACAAGGGGATGACGGAACATCTTACCAAGGCATTCCAAGCCAAACGTAACGGCGATCCTGAAACTCAAAAAAAAGAACTAGAACTAGCTGACGAAGCGAAACGTAAAAACATAGCATATTACAAGTCCAAAGAGATCGCGCTTAAAAGAGCCTCCGATAAACTGGCGACGGAAGTTTTAAAGGACAAGGAATTAGTCCGTTATGTTTCTTATAGATATAACGTTTCCTTTTTGCAGGACAGACTTCCTTTATTCTTAAAAACGGAAGATCTTAAAGAGGTCCGAAAAAGAGTAAAACGTAAGATCGATGACGAAATAGAAAAAGCAAATCCGTTCTTTATCAAGCTGACCAACGAAGAATATAATCCTGACTTTACAGATATTATTTCCAAATACCAAAAACTCGCCAAAAGAGATATATTCGACGAATATAATATTTCTCCTGAAAAAGGAATGCTCATTGTCTTAATCAAACCGACCGGTTCCTTCGTAGACATCGAGTTCCTGGAAAAGATAGACACCAAAGTCCAAGGTTTGGTAAAAACTTTAGGTTTAGAAAAAGACGGGATTTATGCAGGTTATACCGGAGCCTATAAACTTAACCAAGACGATTACGAAACTTTGATCAAAGCGTTAAAACCTATCGGTATCGCTTCCTTTTTAGGAATAGGACTTCTACTTTTATTATTTTTCCGTAATCCTCTTTTTATAGTCATTCTACTGTTTTCCTTACTCAGCGGATTGTTAATGACCTTCGGGTTGACCGGACTTGTGATAGGTCAATTAAATAGTATCACAAGTATCATAGGCTCCATTCTAATGGGACTCGGGATAGATTATGGTATCCAATTTTTATACAGATTCAGAGAAGAATTTACAAAGAAACAAGATATCGTAAGGGCCATCAAAGACACGATCTATCATACAGGGATCGCTTCTTTCAGCTCCGCGTTAACTACTACTTCCGCATTCGTAGTCCTTTCTTTCTCGGAGTTTAGGGGCTTCAGCGAATTCGGGATCATTGCAACGTATGGGATCGTCATGATTGCGATCGCAATGTACGGTGTAACTGCATTACAGATCGCTTTACTTTTAAAATGGTTCCCTTCCCTATCCAAGGCGTTCCTCTTAAACGAAGACCAACAAACTCCTTCCGGTTTATTAAGAAAATTTTATTCTAAACCGGGAATTCTATCCATAATCGTGTTAATTCTCGTCTTAATCTTCGGGATATTCGCTCCAAAAGTCCAATTCGACGTAAACGGAAGGAATCTTTTAGTAGAAAACTTAGAATCTGTAAATTTATACGATGAGATCGCTGACCGTTTCGACATTTCTTCCGATCCTCAGGCGATCGTAGTAAAAAGTCTGGAAGAATCGGAGGCAGTATTCGATCATTTGAATCCTGTTCCGGAATCGATCGCCGGCTCCGTCGATCAGGTAGTTTCTCTCTGGAACTTTGTTCCACCTTACTCTCAACAATTAGAAAACCGTAAAGTTCTGGACCAGCTCGCAAAAGATATGAAGCCGGTAAAGGCTTCCTTTCTGAAACCGGAGCAGAGAAAATATTTGCCTAAAGCAAAGTTATTTTTATCTGTCAAACCTTACGACTACACTGCCGTTCCGGATTATTTCTCCTCTCAGTTCAAGGAAGTTGCAAGTTCGAAGGAAAAAGGACATCTATTATTCCTATATCCTAAGGTAGCCTTATGGCATGGTGGAAAATTATTAGAATTTTTTGCCGCGATAGGAAGATTGGAAGTCCCGAAAATTTCCAGAAGGACTTTGAATACGATCCTATACTCCACAGGGACTCAAAAAGAATCCGAAATCGATCCGGTTAAAGAGAATTATTCTCCTGCGGAAACTAAAACTCTATTAAACGCGCTAAACACATACTCTAAGGAAAAACTTCTCTCGATCAAGATCCTGCCCGGAACGGTAGATATGATATTGGAACATAGACCTTATAAGGATATCGCCCAAGCGAGATCATACACATTCCAAACGGACACTGCGGGGAGCTTGATGTTGTTCGCTCAGCTCATCATGATCGTAAAAAGAGAAGGAGTTGCCGCGTTCTTTATCACGTTGGTATTAGTGATCATCGTTCTGATACTATTCTATAGAGCCTTCTTGCCCGCACTACTCTCCTTAATCCCTCTTCTATTGGGATTGGTGGCTACTGTAGGGATTATGGCTATCATAGATCTTAAATTAAATTTTATGAATGTTCTTGTGTTCCCGGTCATAATAGGGTACGGAATTCAAAACGGGATCTATATCTATTATAGATTCAGAGAAGATCATGATATAGTAAAAGCAATGGCAATGGTAGGCCCTGCGGTGATAGCATCCACATTGACCACACTCGTAGGATGGAGCGCATTACTTCTTGCCAATCAAAGAGGCCTACATTCCATCGGAAAAGTGGCGACAATCGGTATCGCTGCTTGTTTACTGATCGCTCTCACTCTACTCCCTGCGATTTTAGAATTAGCATACCGAAGCCGCAAACAAGAAGAAGACGAAGCTGTTCCGTTAGGTTTAGGACCGGAAGAAGAAGGACCCGAAATGACAGTTTCCAAATTCGTAATGGAGGAAACTTCTCCAAAACCTAAAGCCAAAAAAGCCGTTAAGAAAAAAGCGGCCGCCAAAAAGAAGACGGGAAAGAAAAAATGAGATCAACTATACTTCTATTCTTAATTTCATTTTTCTTCGCAAATTGTGCAGTAAAACAAATTAGGATCTCTCCGAATTTCGAATCCTCTTTAGATAAATTCAAAAGATTGACCGTGGCAATCGATTCCGATTCCAAAGTGAATCAAGTCGAGGCAACCCTTGTAAAATCCATGGCGGAACAGGAGCTTGCCCATCATAAGGAATTTATAGTCTATCCGGATGCTTCCAGCAAAAACCAAAACTGCAAATTTCCGGTAGGAAAATCCCAAGGAGTCCTTACACTCAAGTTGGAAGAGGACTTGAACGGAACCACACCTTCCTTTCTGGTTTGGTTGAGTCCTGCAACATTCGGACCTTCTTCGGATGGGATAAAAATTTCCATCCGTGCACAGATCCAAAAATGCGATACTAAGGAGATCCTCTGGGAAGGAAATGCATCTTCTTCTTATTTTATGGGTGGGGATGAAGATACAACACTTAGGACAAGTTACGAGAATAAATTCGGAAAATCCATCGGACCTAAAGTGCTTCCATATTACGATATTCTAAAGTCTCTTTTGGATAGGATCGCAAGCCCAGTCTTAAACGAAGCAGAACAAGACGAGAAAATAGAAGTAGAATCCGGCTCCTGAGATTCCGGAAATCAGATTCCGCGTTCAGTCCCCCTTTTGGGTAAAAGACGGCCCCCACCCAGGTTCGGGTGGAGGAGGCGGGCCAGTGGGAAACCCTTGGCGGCCTATATCACAAAATCATCATATTCGCAATTTTTATCCAAGTTTTGCTCGGAATTTTCATTCCAAGTTCATGTTAGCAACAGTTTCTAAATCACAGAAACTGTATTTCGTTTTTGAATAACGAACATTGTTTCTAAAAGTTCCTAGGGTAACTTCTTCTTGACCAAATCATCTGTATCGATTGCTATACTCGGAATCGATTTTTCGAGAGGAAAAGAATGAATCTAGTGAATAGTATATCTAAGGCTTCCACGGCCGCTTTTTGGCTTTTATGGTTGGGAGTATTGAGCGGAATCGTACAACTTGTAAACTTACATCCAAGTCTAGATGGGATCGTGCTTACTCTTGGCTGGGTGATTTTAGGGATCCACATTTTAGAAGTCGGGATCTATTCCTTTCGCGCAGGAAGCAGAGGCGGATTTAAAATTTCAGACGCAGCCCAAGTCTTCGTGTTCGGAGTATTCCACTTAATCCCTGTAAGCTTTTCCGATAAGAAGTAATAATCGCAAAGAACCCCCGGCACCGCGCCGGGGGTAAAATTTTAGACAGGCCTTGGCAGCTTATTGATAATATCTACGTATTCTGCAGCCATACCCTTTATGACATCTCCCGCAGGAAGAATGGAATCGATCTGAGCTACTCCGTGGCCTGCCGACCAAATATCTCTCCAACGTTTGAATTCCTGGTCTACATCCCCACTCCCTTCGTTGTGGAAATTATCTCCCGCTTTTTCTACGGAACGTTTCAACCAGTTTGCCGGAATGCCTGAAATTTTTTCGGTATAAACGATCTCTTCCGGCGCAGATTGAACGATCATATCCTTATATTCTTGAGAGGCGGCAGCTTCTTTAGTGGCAATCAGCCTTGTTCCGATGTAAACCGCATCCGCACCTAAAGACATTGCAGCCGCCATCTGAGCCCCACCGCTGATCGCACCTGCGGCAAGAACAGGAAGACCGATCTCTTTTTTCAAATATGGAAAAAGGCTGAAAGGAGAAATATTACCGGCATGTCCGCCTGCTCCTTGAGCGACAGCAACCAGAGCGTCCGCTCCGGACTTAGCAACTAGATTCGCATGTCTTAATGTAGTTACGTCGCAGAAAACTTTTGTGCCTACAGATTTTGCTTCATTGATAATGGAACGAGGACTCCCTAAGCTGGTGATGATCAATTCAACTTTGAACTCTAAAAGTATTTCCAAGTGTTTTGCCCAGTTCGGGTTATGCGCTTTATGTAAAATTAAGTTAACGCCGATCGGTTTTTTGGTCCTGGACCTGATATTTTCCAAACCTCTTCTTAATTCTTCTAAGGTTCGGTAATTCTGAGAGGGGAATGTTCCAAGGCCTCCGGCTTCGGAAACTGCGACAACTAGATCGGGATATGAAACGAGAAACATGGGAGCCCCGATAATGGGCAGATCGATTCCAAGCATCTCCGTTACGGGAGTTTTTATTTTCATAAAGGAAAAGCTTTCATTCTGATCCGATTCCATCTATCTTTTTTTTCTGGCAGAAGAAAATCGAATATTGAAACTGGGGACTATGATCGTTACAGTCTCTTCTTACAAAATACTTCCGGAAAGGATCCAAGAATTTCAGGAAATCAGCAGTGAACTTTCAAAAGAATCCCTCAAAGAGAACGGTGTTCTCAGATTTGATCTGCTACAAAACGACGGAGACGAAGGTAGATTTCTGATCATAGAAGCTTATGAAAGTGAATCCAAACGTAAGTCTCATCTGGAAACCCCTCATTTTGTGAATTGGCGAAGGACAGTTCCGGAAATGTTTTCCCAAGGAACTACTACTGTTTATTATAAACCTGTATCTCCGAAGCCGGAAGATTGGAAAAAATAATCAGGATATAAGCCTTGAGTTCCAAGTTCAATAGTCTCAAGGAACAATTTCATTTTTTTCAAACCCGATTTCCATTCTTTTAGGGACTTTATTTTTGGACATGGAGTCCAAAAATATTATGGTACTACTTACAAATACAAGCGCAGAATTTATTTCTTCTTTAGGATATGATCCACATCCTAAAGATTGTTCCGAGCCAAACGAAGCGGAAATTTTAGATGCCTATTCCAAATCCGTGATACATGCAGTCGACTCTGTCGGCCCAAGCGTAGTCCATCTACAAGTGACAAACAAAAAAGGAGAAGGTGGAAGCGGTTCCGGATTCTTCCTTACACCGGACGGATTTATAGCTACAAATAGCCATGTGGTAGACGGTGCAGTTAGCATTAAGGCGAACCTTGCAGACGGTTCCAGCAAAGAAGCGGAACTGGTAGGAAACGATCCTCATACCGATGTTGCAGTCCTAAAGGTGCATGGAGGACTGTTTCCCCATTCCACTTTTACTGATTCCAAAAAGTTGAAAGTAGGACAATTGGTGGTCGCAATCGGAAATCCATACGGTTTCGAATCTACGGTCACGGCAGGAGTTGTGAGCGCTGTCGGACGAACATTAAGATCTCGTAATGGACGTTTGATAGACAATGTGATCCAAACAGACGCCGCGTTAAATCCGGGGAATTCAGGAGGCCCTTTAGTGGACTTCCAAGGAAGAGTGGTAGGAATTAATACTGCAATCATCCTTCCTGCCCAAGGGATTTGTTTTGCAGTCGCGTCTAACACCGCTGAATATGTGATCACTCGTTTAATCACGAGCGGAGCTGTTAAAAGAGGGTATTTAGGGATCGCTGGTCAAAATCAAAAAATCCCGACACTCACCAAGACTCTAAACAAGTTAGGCTCAGATTCCGGTATCTTGGTCTTATCTTTGGAGCCAGGTTCGCCCGCAGACCGTGCAGGGATACGGAACGGAGATCTGATCATAAACTTGGACGATAAAGAGATCCATACGATAGACGACCTTCATAAGATCTTAGATGAGACTTCGATTGGAAGAAAACTTGGAATTCGTTTATTAAGAGAAGGGTCCATCAGAAGTTTCTTCATCGAACCCGGGGAACTGAAGTAGAGACACACAGAGAAGAATAGAGACACAGCGTATTTCCCTCGCAGAGCCGCCGAGACGCTGAGGATAATTTCCAATTGATTGTCAAAAGAGATTTTTTTCGATTTCCTTTCTAAAAACTCTCTGCGACTTTGCGCCTCTGCGTGCCTAATCTCGGAGCTCTTTTAACACTGTGTCTCTCTTAACTCTGTGACTCTTACTGGATCTCAGGAACATCCATGAGAAGAAGTTCGGAATCTTCCAAAGCGCTTACTTTCAAAAGATCCGTTCTAGGAAAACCCGCACCGTCTCGAGAAAAAAGTTCGGTCCCGTTAATATTCACTTTTCCGGATATTAGAAAAGCGTAAACTCCTCCGTTCTTATTCCTGGACTCGTATTGCAGTTCTTTTCCTGCTTCCGCGTTTCCTAAAGAAAACCATGCGTTTTGGTTGATCCATAGTCCTTCTGCAGACTCTTTAGGAGATACAACCACTTGGAACTTATTCTTCCTATCTTCCGGAAGGAATTTTTTTTGGTCGTATCGAGGTTGTGCTCCCCTTTTTTCAGGTATCACCCAGATCTGTAAGAAGTTCACAGGATCCGTTTCGGAATGATTGTACTCCGAATGAACGATCCCGGTTCCTGCAGACATTACCTGTACTTCTCCGGAGGTGATCACTCCCGAAGTTCCGATACTATCCTTGTGCTCCAACGCACCTCTGATCGGTATAGAGATAATTTCCATATCTTGGTGAGGATGCGGATCGAAACCTCTGCCCGGGGCTACGATATCGTCGTTCAAAACACGCAAAGAACCAAATCTGATCCTTTCCGGATTCATATAGCTTCCGAAAGAAAATGTATGGTTCGATTTCAACCAACCGAAATCCACTCTCCCTCTCGTGTTTGCCTTATGAACTACCGCTTCCATTTTAATCTCCTTTCCCCTTTTTGGGGTGAATATCATTTAGACCGACCGTGTTTAATATAGTTCAAATTTAAAGTATTTAGCCCAAATTTAAACCAAGCCGGAAAGAACATTTTCGAACCTTAATCGAAACTAGGAGTTCCGGAGACCACGATACAACGGAACAAAAAAATAGGGGGAAGATACAAACCTTTCGTATAAACTTCGCCACTCGCTAGCGATTGTGTTCCTGCAGGAGCCTTATCCAAGGCATGATTGTATGCACTTTGTAGATCCGGTACATATCTCGCGAACATAAACGGGAAAATTTGCACCACACAATCTTCTCCTTCTACTCTTTTAGGAGAGAAGACAGGTCTTTCTTTTGCAGGCACAACTCTTTCTACACGATAGATCATTGTTTCTGCACCGCTACAGTAAGTGAATAAAATAAATAAAAGGAAGAAGGCCCCGTGCAAAACTTTCATTGTGAGATCTCCAAACCGTAATAGAGCCGATAACATGTATCGAACATTCCCTGGTCATACTGAAAGATTTCCAGGTCTCGGATATGGGTAGCTGCAGGATTTTTTTCAGGAATTCTTTTTAGGATATTACGGATATTTTCGTTACATCCCTTTTCATTCTGTTTGTATAAACTTTGTTCCACCTGAGGCGGAAGAGGTCTCATACGAAGGTTTTGAAAGAAGAAGATAGTCTTAGAATAACATCCGCTAAATACTACACAGAGTAGAAGAATATGAATCCGCTTTAGTTTCATGATCTTGAATACGTATCAGCAACCTGCAAATTATGCAAGAGATTATAATCCTAATTTTCCTTCGAATAATAAGACGATACATCCTATCGCAGATCCAACTAAAAAACCTAATAAACTTCCGTTAATCCTGATCTTCTCCAGGACTCTTCTGGTCTTTAGTTCTAAATTTTCTCTGAATTGTTTGGGCTCCAATAATTTCAGCCCTTTAGAGATTTGCTCTCCCACGTATACTGAAACGGATTCGTTTGTTTTAGAACTTAAGAATTCCAAGAAGGAGCGGATTGGCCCGTATTCTCTCAAATTTTCCAATTTGGAAATTTCTTCCTTATGAGTGAGAACCACTTCGCTGATGAGTCGATTCAATTGTTCTCTGCCGAAATCAGCTAAGGCACGGACAGCTTCTTCCCTTCTGGAAACCGGCAACTCGTTCCAAGAACCGATATATAATTCAACACATTCGGAGAATATGGAATACAGTTCGAACAGAACTTCTTCCTCTTCCGTTTCGAAATCTTTTCCTTCTTTTAGACCTTCTCCGAATTCTTTTATCCTTTTCCTTGGATCGATGAGCCAGATCAAAGGTTTTGCCAGAAAAGAAAGTCCCTTTGTGATCCTTTGGATCCTTTCTCCAAAATCTTGATGATCCGAAACCTTCATTAAAGTTTCTCCAACCAAAAACCTAACAGTGGACAGGATCTCTTTGCGACTATTCAATTCATGTAAGATTTGTTTATCTGCACCTGAAAATTTAAAATTAGAAACATATAATACGATATCTTCTTCTATTTTGTCCCAGATCAGGTTCAAAAATTCCCTGACTTCTTTTTCTCCCTTTATATGTTTGTCTAGAAGTTCTCTGATCGCCTGGATGTTTTCCGGGTCATCCAAAATCCCGTCCAAATAAGATCTTAATTTATGTTCGCTGATCAAGTCGGAAGATACCCAATTTCCGATTTCTTCCGCGATTGTCTCACTTTCGGACTCGACTGCCTTATAGGTCTTCCAAACTGCAAACCAATCGCAGATCGCTCCGACGAGTCCGCCTTCTAAACCGTGTATAAAAATATTTCCCCAAACATAAAGGCTCCATTTTTGCCAGAGCCCCCATAGCAGAATGCTTCCGAACAACACTAAAAGTGAATTCGAAATGAACTGAAGTTTGGAGTACGGTTTATTGCCGTACGGTCCCATTAACGGAAAAACCACCTTCCTTTCACAAAGGAGGAGAATATGAAAAATATAGGCAAAAGGAAAAGGATAATCGTTAGGAAGATCGAATTCCCTTTCGCAAACTTCAGATCTGTATTTTGTTTTTGGGAACAGACAAGTATCTCATTCCTTTGGGTCTGGAATAAGATCCCTCCCTCTGCATCTTCCCAACTTGGGAAAAAAGACCTTCTGACAAGTTTACAATTATGATTTTCTAATGCAGATTGTTCCGGTTTTCCTAGGGCCGAAATTTCGGGGCCTGCAAAAACTTCTTCATCCGAAAAAATACGAGGTAGGACCGGAAGCTCCTGCAATAACATGGGCTCTTTCGGTTTTTCTTTTACCGGGAAAAACCTGCCTAAAAATTCATTCCGATCCGAGAATGATAGATCACCGTATTTCGACCTAAAATCCTCCTTCCAAACGTTATCCTCTTTCGGAACGTTTAAAACCAATAAACCTTGGAACCATTTGTTGTAATTCGGACCGATCGCCTCTATCTCTTTTTTACCGATCCTAGCGAACACGATTCCGGCATCTAACCCCTCGTGCAATATCGCTTCGTTCGTATTGTACAGGAATCTTTTTGGACGAAGAGATTTTCCGCCGCTCAACTCCTTATAATCCGCGACCCCCCAAGGTTTTTCAGTTAGAACTGCGACATCCGCTCCCGGATTTTTCACCTTGAATAAAAATAAGAAAGATTTGTTCTCTAATTCCTTTTCATACATTTCGGAAGGAGAATCGTTTGTACGCAGCCCTTCCCTATTAACCCAACCTTTTAATAATTCGAAACGAGTCGGATTGAATTTTAGAATTTTATAAAGTTTTTCGGTAGAACCGATAATATAAGAAGTTCCGTTTGCCTGCAAGAATCGGTGTAATCCTATGCCGGTGTCTTCCGGAGAAAGTTCCTCTTCGTACCCTGGATTTTTTTTCCAAGCGGTCCAAGGCAAATAACGGCTTAAATAAGGCTGAAGCGCAAGAGAAGTCAAGGAAGCATCAGCTTCCATTCCTAATAAGTTTCTATGCCCTGCCCTTCTGATCAAAAGACCTAAAGTAAAAGGACTGTCCCCCCATTTTCTATGAGAATCTATTTCCGGAAAAATTTTCGAATCTTTTGGAAGTTCAGAAAGTGCAACTTCGACATCTTTCATTTCCAAGGCGGAGAAACTGTCCTTTAAGAACGTCGTATTCTCCTTCCACTCTAATTCAGGATGCCATAAGAAGAATCTTACTAATGCAAAAAATAAAAGCGCGGAGACCGAATATTGTGCGGTCAAAGAAGCAGTCTTGTTCTTCAGTAAATGAACTGCAGTTTCTAAACCTGATAAGGTCAAAAATAATAAGGAAAGATCTAATGCTCTATACCAAGGAAATCCCAATCCAGGGAAAAACTTGGAAAGAGAAGTATCGACTCCGATCCAATAAAAGATCAAACTAGCAAAGAAAACAAACCTGGAAGCCGGCGGAAAAATTTTACGCTTTAGAATAGAACGAATTCCTAATAGAAAAAGAGCTGGGAATATTACCTGTATCCAATGAAGCCCTATGATAAAATTCCACAAGAAAGCGAGAACTCCGCTTCCTTCCCAAATCGGTTTCAATGCTCCGGAACCTAAAATGGAGATCAGTCCTGGAGTAGTATCCATCGGAAAAGTTTCCGCGCGATAAGAGGAATATTTCAAAAAATTCCACCAAACAGGTGTAGCAGCGATCAATGGAATGAAAAAAGCAATGGAGAAAGCTCTTTTTCCCAACTCTTCTCCCAAGAATAGGAAATAGATCAGAAGGGAGATCAGATAGAATAATGAGGAAGGAAGATCGGAATAATAAACGCATACGCTTACCACTAGATATTTGGAAAGAGAGGATAATTTTCCCGTAGTTCTGTATTTTTCTAAATAATAAAAGCCTAATAAACTCCAACCGAGTCCGAAAAATCCGGTCACAGAACCGCTGAACAATCCTACCAAAGAAAGTCCGAACGGTTCCTCTCCCGCACATAAAAAGAAGAACAAAAGTCCTGACATTGCAAGCATTACCGTGTTTGCCCTATGGTTAGTCTCGCTTAAGAGTAAAAGACTAAACTTAATAAATGCATAAGTAAAAAGTAATATAGAAAGAAGTATTCCGATATTGAAAGAAAGAGAAAGTGAGGACCAGAAAAATACGGTTTTATGAAGGACCGCGACCATAAAATAGAAGAACGGAGGCTGAAAGTAAAAGACAGGCATTCCGGAAAACCAACGGCTATCGTAACCTAAAGACTGACCGTTATTCAAAAATGAATCGTAAATTTCCGCCAAATGGGTTTGAGCGTGAAGGCTCCAACCCGAAAGAGTATCCTCGCTAAATAGGAATCTGAATTTGATGATAAGAATTAAGAAGGAGGCGAGTAATAATAGGGGCCTTCGCCAAGCCGGAGCAAGTCTCCATTTTTTCTGAAAAAAAGGCATGCCGAGAGGGTACGGAAAACCCCCGGAATTGACAAGCAAAACAGGACCAACCTGAGAGGATTCGCCCAGAGGAACCGAGGGGTCGCGGAAAAAAGAGGAAGATTATTCCTCTTTCACATTCTCCTGAACGTACTTTCTAAATTCAGCTTCGCTCATCTTGTCCGCATACAATGGATACAGAGCCGTAATCAACTCTTCCAAGGTGGGGAATTTTGCCCCGTCGAGCTTGAATGCCATAGGGTCCTCTACAAGGTAACGATTTCGGGATCCATTCTAAAGTATGGACCCGTTCACCTTCTCTCTAACCATGATTTTCGGGGTTCAATACAATAAAACTAGAAAACGATCCAACTTTCCCGAAAGGAGAAATGTTTTACCGACTTAGGAACGTTGGTCTTCGATTCCTAAGACTAGTATATCGTCTTTGGGTTCCGAGCTTCCTAAAAATCTGAATAAATCTTCTTGGATGCCGCTTAATAATTCTTCTAAACTTTGAGAGTCTCCATTTCTGAGAGAGGCCAATACTCTTTCTATTCCATAAAAATCTCCGGGCAACCTGGAAGACTCGGTCAATCCGTCCGTAAAACAAAGTATCCTAAATCCCGGAGTGAGCGAGACCTCCTTATCTTCGAAATGGAAATTTTCCAAAAGACCCACTAACGGGTTTTCACATTCGATTATATGTTCTTCGTCTTTGTTCTGGACTAAAACCGGAGGAGATCCCGCGAGAGAAAGAGTGAGTTTTTTTCCGTCACTAGAAATTTCCAAAATGGATGCGGAGAAAAATGTGGACACATTTCCAAATTTACCATGGAACAAAGACCCTATCGCAGAGAGTAATTTTCCGGGACTTTCTTCTTTTAATCTCAAATCCTCATATATACTTCGGATCAAGATCGTAATGAGCGCAGCTTGTATTCCGTGTCCTGGTGCATCCGCTAAGAAGATTCGGATCTTTCCGTTCGGAAGTTCTGTTATATCGTAAAGGTCTCCGCCTACTTCCGCCAATGGTTTATGCAAGATACCGAATTTGATCTTTCCGATCTTTTTTTCGGCGGTGTCTTCCAAATTTAAGAGTCCTTTTTGGATCTCCCTTGCGACATTCAGATCGTTTTGGATAAGACGAAGCGCGTTTCTAAGTTGTTTGGTCCTTTCTTCCACCCTTCTTTCCAAATTTCTGGAAAGATCCAAAAGTCTATCCAAACTTTCGGAACTTCTAATGGATAAGAATACTGATTGTGCTACTATAAATACGAATGCTCCGATATTGGTAAAATATCCCGTATCCAGATAGAATGTTGCGTATAAGATATCGTGGATCATTGCCGCATATATAAACACGAAACCGGCAAGTATGATGAGAGCGCCCTTCCTTCTTCTTAACGCAGCTTTAGTAAGAGAGAATAATCCAAGCGTTCCTGCAAGAAATGCGACCAGATAATAAACAGTAATTGTAAATGTGAATATCCTAACCGGGAATACTAAAACCACGATACAAGCGCCGACCGCGATCCACCAGACCAAATCTACCAGTATTCTTTTTAATTCTCTCGGGAAAACGGAAAGTATATAACTCAAAAAAACAGGGATCGCAAGGTAAAACGTAACGTATTCTATCCGAACATAGTGATGATACTTTAGAAAATCAATATATTCTGAAATGATCCTTGTCCCTGAAAAAAGTCCGCGGGCCGCCATGATCAAACAAAACGTGCCGAAATACATGGAGGCGGATTCTCCCTTTCTAACTGCGGCATAAATAAGATGTAATAAACCTATACAGAAAAGTCCCCCTGCTAAGAACAGATCCAAAAATCTTTCCGCATTCCAAGTCTTCTCCATACTGGAGGCGGTCCCGAACCGGATCGGCGCCCAAAAACCTCCCAACCTATGGTCCCTGTTCGCGATCTGCACGTCTATCGTCAGATCTTCTACTTCAGGAGTGAACTTCACGAGCTTATTACACCAGGCAGGTTTGACTTCGAAAATTGTGATGTCCGAAGAAGAAGGGAATTCGACTTCTCCGCAAGAGGCCAAAAGTTTGCCGTTCACATATAAAAAGTAAGAGGAACTTTGCTCTTGCAGTATAAATGCAAGCTCGCCATAATTTCGATTTAGTTTGAGAGATAGTTCGTAGGTCCCGTAACCTTCCCCCAATCTGGATCCGTTCTTTCCATTCCAAGAAGAAGGTACGCTAACTACTTCGTAAGAATTCTGGCTTTCTAAGCCGGAACTTTTCCAATACAACCATCTGAATTTCCAAAGTCCGGAAAGTAAAATCGGCCCCTGCTCTTCCAGATCATAATTTTTTAACTCGAGCACTCCCTGCACGATAGCGGGATGTTCTACTTTTGCCGAAGATTCGGAACATCCCGAAAAGAAGAATGGAAGATAGATCAGAATTAAGAAGGTGATTGCCTTTTTCATTTGGAAGAAAATCCGCTTTAAACGAATTCTGAAGGATAGAATCAAAAAAGCGTTCAAAATAGGAAAAAAATGTTCCAAAATATAAAACCCTTCTTGACAAAAAGAAAGCCATTCTGACTATAACAGATAAATATCCAATTTATTGGATAAAAATTCCGAATTATTGTCGGAAGGGGCGTAAAAGTGAACCTTATGAAAGCAAAATTAAATATATCTGTAGTCCGGTCAATCGCCAAAGGAATCGGCGCTCTGGCTTTAACCGGTATCTTCTCCTTATCGGCTTATGCGAATGATACCCTATTAAACGTTTCTTTCGACCCAACTAGAGAACTTTACGAAGAAATTAACAAGAAATTCGTAGAGTCTTGGAAGAAGAAGTCAGGCAAAGATCTGACCATCCAACAATCCCACGGCGGATCAGGAAAACAAGCCAGAGCGGTAATCGATGGATTAGAAGCGGATGTAGTAACCTTGGCACTCGCTTATGATATCGATAGCATAGTTGCGAACGGTGGATCCGTTTCTAAGGATTGGGAGAAAGCATTCCCGAATCATTCGACTCCGTATTATTCTACTATTGTTTTCTTAGTTAGAAAAGGAAACCCTAAGGCGATCAAAGATTGGGATGATGTTGTAAAACCCGGGATCGGAGTGATTACACCTAACCCTAAAACTTCAGGCGGAGCTCGCTGGAACTATTTAGCTGCTTGGGGATTTGCTAAGAAAAAATATAAAACGGAAGAAAAGGCGATCGAATTCGTCAGAAATCTCTATAAGAACACTTCCGTTCTGGACACAGGTGCAAGAGGATCCACTACTACATTCGTTCAAAGAGGAATCGGTGATGTTCTTCTTGCTTGGGAGAATGAGGCAGAACTGGCCCTATCCGAATCCAGAAAAGCAAACGGTGGAACGGCGGGGTTCGAAGTGGTTTATCCAAGCACCAGTATCCTTGCAGAAACTCCTGTAGCAATCGTCGAAAAAGTAACCGCTAAAAAGGGAACTACCGAACTTGCAAAAGCTTATTTGGAATTCTTATACACCAAAGAAGGGCAAGAAATCATCGCGAAACATTTCTTTCGTCCAAACGATGCGGCTATATTAAAAGCGAATATTGCAAAATTCCCTAAACTTCAATTATTCGATGTAAGAAGTATTGAAGGTTCCTGGGCGGCAGCTCATAAAAAACATTTCGCTGACGGCGGTCTTTTCGACTCCATCTACGGCGAAGCAAAGAAGTAAGTAGGAAGGAACTCCAACGAAAACCTTTACTGAATGGAGCCGCCTTCAAGCGGCTCTTGGTTTGACGAAATAGAGCGTTTCTCAAGAATCGACTCACAGGGTTTCCCGTTTGAAACTGATTTTTCGTCCTTATTCTAAAACAAGTTTTGGTCTGTCCTTAGGACTTACTGTCTTCTACCTTAGCTTTCTTGTTATTATTCCGTTATCCGCGTTATTTTTTAAAACTGCGACCTTGGGGCTTTCCGGGCTTTGGGAAGTTTTTTCGGAGCATCGGATCCAACAGGCGCTGCTCTTAAGTTTCGGTGCCGGAAGTGTTGCTGCGGTAATCAATCTATTCGTCGGTTTTTTATTCGCTTGGGTTTTGGTGAGATATGATTTCCCCGGTAAAAAGATCTTAGATTCTCTAGTGGATCTTCCATTCACACTCCCTACGGCGGTGGCGGGTATAGCTCTCACCACCATTTATGCACCCAACGGTTTTATAGGAAAGTATTTCGAAGCGTATGGGATCAAGATAGCTTACACTCCGATCGGGATTGTTATCGCTTTAGTCTTCATTGGATTTCCATTCGTAGTCAGAACTGTTCAACCCATCCTAGAAGATCTTCCCAAAGAATTGGAAGAAAGCGCTTATTGTTTAGGAGCAAGCAGGTTCCAAACGTTCACGAAAGTTATCTTACCTGAATTGGTGCCTTCCCTACTTGCCGGAACCAGTATGGCTTTCGCGAGAGGCATCGGAGAATACGGCTCAGTCGTTTTTATTTCAGGAAACCTTCCCGGAAAGACCGAGATCCTTCCGTTACTCATAGTTACCAAACTAGAACAATACGAATATGCAAAGGCAACCGGAATCGCTGTTTTAATGTTGGTACTCTCCTTTACGATCATGTTTGGGATCAATTATCTGCAAAACAGAGCCTCTAGGAGATTAGGATGAAAGAAACTGAATCCGTTTGGATCCGCTCTGCTTTGATCATTTCGGTCTTAATACTTGCATTCGTAATTCTCATACTGCCGATCACAGTAGTATTCTTGGAAGCTTTCGCTCAAGGTTGGGGAGCCTATCTGCAAGGATTACAAGATAGTGATACGATCTCTGCTATGCTAATGACATTGAAGGTAGCGGGGATCGCAGTTCCTTTGAACACAGCATTCGGATTAGTTGCAGCCTTTCTTTTAACAAGGTTCGAGTTCCCGGGCAAAAATATCCTACTAACGATCATAGATTCTCCTTTTGCGGTCTCTCCGGTCATTTCCGGACTTATTTTCCTATTACTTTTCGGAAAACAAGGATGGATGGGAGATATATTAGAAGAATGGAATATTAAGATCGTATTCAATACCCCGGGACTCGTGATCGCGACCGTATTTATTACACTTCCTTTTGTCGCCAGAGAGTTAATCCCTCTCATGCAAAGCCAGGGAAAAGAAGAAGAGGAAGCCGGGATTTTGCTCGGAGCTTCCCTTTACCAAACATTTATTAAAATTATCATCCCGAATATCAAATGGGGACTTTTATACGGGCTCATACTTTGTAATGCAAGAGCCATGGGAGAATTCGGAGCTGTTTCCGTATTGTCCGGACATATCCGAGGAAAGACTAACACTCTTCCCCTACAGATAGAAATGTTATATAACGAGTATAATTCTGTGGGAGCATTTTCTGCCGCATCGGTGCTTGTATTTCTTTCTCTTCTTACCCTACTCTTAAAAACGATCTTGGAAAGAAATCTTCATCGCAAAGAAGAACTAGAGATCCCGGAAACAGCTGGTCTCGGAAAAGAAAAAAGCACAAATGTTCAGGTTTCCAAATCCTAGGAGAATAAGATGTCTATTGAAATTCGAAATGTAAGCAAACGATTCGGAAAATTCCAGGCTTTGGATCAAGTGGATTTAACTATTCCGGACGGAAACCTAGTCGCATTACTCGGACCTTCCGGAAGTGGAAAAACCACTCTTCTTAGGATCATCGCCGGATTAGATACCCCGGACGAGGGAGAAGTATTATTCAATGGAGAAAAATCCAAGTCCAAAAATTCAAAGGACAGAGGAGTAGGATTCGTATTCCAACATTACGCGCTCTTTCGCCATATGACGATTTTTGAAAATATCGCATTCGGTTTGAAAGTCCGTCCAAGATCCACAAGGCCGTCAAAGGAAGAGATCCAAGAGAAAGTATTCCAACTTTTGAAGTTGGTACAATTGGAAAATTTCCATGCAAGATTTCCTTTCGAATTATCCGGAGGGCAAAGACAAAGGGTAGCTTTAGCAAGAGCCTTAGCGATAGAACCTAAGTTTTTGCTTTTGGACGAACCTTTCGGAGCCTTGGATGCAAAGGTCAGGAAAGAGTTACGCACATGGCTCAGAAGACTCCATGATGAGATCCACATCACAAGCGTATTCGTAACCCACGACCAGGAAGAAGCATTAGAGGTCAGCGACTCGATAGTTATATTAAGATCCGGTAAAATAGAACAGATTGGTACGCCTGACGAGGTTTATAATAAACCTAAAACACCTTTCGTTTTCCATTTTTTAGGAGACGTGAACCTATTTCACGGAAGGATCCACGAAGGGACTGCGAAGATAGGCGACCTGGATGTAGCTACTCCGGAACATTCGGACGTAGTAGATAAGGAAGGGGTTGCCTACGTTAGACCTTATGATGTGGAAATTTCCAGATCTTCTACCCAAGGTATCCCAGCGGAAATCCAATACATCCATTCCACTGGCAGAAATGTTCGGATTGAATTGAAACGTTTGGATTCGGGAACTTTAATCGAGTCATTACTGGACCAATCTACTTTTAAAGAATTAAATCTACTGCCGGGCGAGACGGTTTATCTCAGGATCAAAAAAGCGAAAGTATATGTGGAATATATGGAAGATTTTTCGATCTGAAGGAGATCCGACAGAGCGAGTGTCGTAGATAGCAAGATCTATTGTGAAAAAAGAACAGTATCCCTACTCTTCTCAAAGAGGTAGGGACTTTGTGATCTCCGAATAGGAAAATTTTATTTTGTTAAAATCTCCGTGCCTGTTCCGTTTCCCCAAGTGCCTTCCAATCGGCTTCCTCCGCTCTTAACAGTATAGATCACCGGATAAGTATCCCCCCAATCCACCGTTAAAGTGTTTCCGCTCAAAGTACCTGTTCCGGAAAAACTATTTCCGACTGACCATTCAAAATTGTAAGACCCATCTTCATTCAAAGTGATCGTTACACTTCCTTTATATTTACTACCATTCGGATTTGTACCTGTCACTTTATAAGTTCCGTAAACGTTCAGGGTTTGAGCGCTCAAATAGGAAAAGGAAACGGTCAAAGCGATCACGGTAAATAAAGCTATAATTTTGGCTTTAGGGTTTCTAAACATGAATACCTCCCAGGTGAGGGAAAAATAAAAGCATAGATCCCGATCTAATCAAGATCTTTATGCAAACTCGGAAAACATTTATTTCCAAATGGAATCTCTCTAAATACAGGAATTATAACCTCTCGAGATCCATTTTCTGGATTCTTCCGGGTCTATCACTGCATCTATCTCCAGATAAGAAGCCATATTGATTGCCTTCCCTCTTTCATAGGCCTCCGAAACCAGGCGTTCGAATAAAATTTGTCTCTCTTTCCAATCCTTAACTTCCGAAAGTTCTTTTTGATATCCTGTTCTAATTTCTCCTTCTATACCCATTGCACCGAATTCGCCCGTCGGCCAAGAGATCGTAAATACGGGAGAATGGAAACTGCCCGCAGCCATAGCCATCGCACCTAAACCGTAACCCTTTCGGAGGATGATCGTAAATACGGGAACTTGTAAAGAAGCGCCCGACTCGAATAATTTCGCCGCCTTACGGACCAATCCCTTTTTTTCTACTTCGGGGCCTACCATGAATCCAGGTGTATCACAAAGAAATAATATAGGAAGTTTGTTTAGATTACAGAACTCCGCGAATTCGGAAGCTTTTTCGGCTCCTTCAGCATCGATTGCTCCGCCAAGATGAGTCGGATCATTTGCGATCAAACCTAAAGGCCGACCTTCTATTCGAATGAGGTAAGTAACGATCCCTTTTGCAAAGTATTTTCTAAACTCCAAATCGGAATCGATATCCGCAAGATAAGAAATAATAGACCGTATATCGTAAGACCTTAAACGATTTGCTGGAATTAGGGTCCTTAGGATCTTCTGGTCCTTATATTCAAATTTTTTGATATTTCCCTGGAAGTAAGAAAGTGCTTTTTTGGCGGTCAGCACTGCCTCTTCTTCATTCTTTACTAATATATCAATTACACCGTTTTTAGTTTGAACTTCCGAAGGACCGATATCTTCCGCAGAAAAATTCCCAAGTCCTCCCCCTTTTACCATCACAGGGCCGCCCATTCCGATATTCGAATCTTCTGTTGCGATCCTAATATCGCTTGCACCGAACAAAGCGGCGTTCCCTGCAAAACATCTTCCTGCGGCTATAGCGATCCTCAGACTTTTTCCTTTTAGGCCGGCATATTTACGAAAAGTATGCAAATCTAAACCTGCAACTGCCGGCACGTCCACTTCTCCAGGACGACCACCTCCGCCTTCCGTAAAAAACACCAGAGGAAGTTTTTGGTTTTCTACCATTTCCAAAAATCGATCCGTTTTTTTATGATTCATCGCTCCTTGGGTTCCCATAAAAACAGTATAATCATAAGCTAATACAGAAATTCTTGCGCTATGTGGATCGAATAACTCAGCATTCACTGTGCCGAGACCTGCAATAAGCCCATCTGCCGGGCTAAGTTTGATCAATTCTTCTAAGGACCTTCTTCTTCTTTGGGCCGCAATCGCAAGGCCTCCATATTCTACAAAACTTCCCGGATCACAAAGATCAGATACATTCTCTCTTGCAGTCCTTTGTCCCCTCTTATGACGTTTAGAAACTGCCTGCGGTCTGGAGGCATCTTCATTCAAAGCCAAACGATCTAAAACTTCCTTTAGATCGGGACGAATTTGGTTCGGGTCGATTTTTTCTTCATGACCAAAGGAAGAGTGCTCTAAATCCTCGGGGCGGATCCAGATCAATGTATCTTCTTCCGAAACTACCTTTCCGGGCTCTACCAATACTCTTTCTACGATACCTGTAGTTTCGGAATATAAAAGATGTTCCATTTTCATGGACGAAAGAAGTGCAATTTTTTCGCCTTTTAGGATAGGCGCACCCTCCTTAGAATAGATTTCCACAAGGTTCCCTGTCATCGGAGAATAAAATGAAATCAACCCTTCCGGAATGCCCTCTTTTATTTTAGAATTTTCTAAAGTATCATTCTTTAAAGATTCAAAATTATAATTTTTATGTTTCTCTGCTTCTTGATTAAGAAGTCCTGGAATATTCTCCTCTATGAACTTTGTCCATACTGCGTAGGTCTCCAGTTCCTTTCTTTTGAATATGTTAAGAAGAAGAGGAAGATTTGTTTTAATACCTTCTATCCTAAACTCGGACAACGCGCGATATGCGGAACGGATGAGCTTGGAAAACGTAAGACTTTTGGAATGAACAATCAATTTTGCAAGTAAGGAATCGAAATTTGGTCCAACTTCATAACCGGAGTAGGCAGAACTATCCACTCGGATCCCCGGGCCGGAACTGGGTTCGAATACTTTAATTTTTCCGGAAGAAGGAATGATCTCTCCATTTTGGTCCCAAGTTTCAGAGTTAATTCTGATCTGGATCGCATAACCTTTTGGAAACTCTAAAGTCTCTCGTTCCAATCCAATTTCTTTGAAAGATTTTCCGGAAGCGATCTCCAACTGTGTTTCAACAAGATCTACTCCCATGATCTCCTCAGTAATAGTATGTTCCACCTGCAGCCTAGGATTGGATTCTATAAAATAGATCCCAGATTCCGGACTGATCAAAAACTCAAAAGTTCCCAAACTTTCGTAAGATAAATTGGATGCCATCTGCAAGGAATAAGAGATGATTTTTTCCCTGATCTTAGAGTCTAAAAAAGGAGCCGGTGCGATTTCTAATAGCTTCTGATTTTTTCTTTGGAGTGAACAATCTCTATCCCAAAAATGTAAAACCTTGCCGGAGCCATCTCCTAAAATCTGCACCTCCACGTGTCTTGCTACAGGCAGATATTTTTCGGCATATAGATTTGGATTTCCGAATGAATGTAACGCTTCTTCCGAACAACTTCTGAACTTATCGTCTAACTCTTTATCCGTATTTATGATACGGATCCCTCTTCCGCCGCCTCCTGCAATCGCCTTCAAAAGAAATATCCCATTTTTAGAATAAAACTCTTTTGCTTCTTTTAGATCGATCACCTTGCGAAGTCCAGGTAAGGTAGGAACTCCTAATGATTCAGCAAGTTGAACCGCCTTTAATTTATCTCCCAAGATCTCAAGTGTCTTAGAACCAGGGCCTACGAATTTAATATTTAAATCTTCGCATCTTTTTGCGAACTCCGGATTCTCGCTTAGAAATCCGTAGCCTGGATGAATGGAGTCGCAACCTTCTCTGAGCGCTATGGAAAGTATTTCTTCCTGATCTAAATATACTTTCGCACCTCTTCCTTTGAGGGAAATGGAAACATCGGTCGCTAGTATATGTCTAGAATTGGAATCGTCTTCAGAATATATCGAGACGGTAGGAACTCCTAACCTGGAGGCGGCCCGTGCGATCCGGATGGCAACTTCTCCCCGATTCGCTATTAATAATTTGGATAATTTCATAAGTTGGAGGAAGTTTTGTGAGAAAGTCCTTAAGGTCGATCCAGTTTCCAAGCCGCCTCTAAATTTTGAACGAATGACTAATTAACTGCACATTCGCATAACCCATTATCTATAATAACGATTTTTATTCCAATATATTAGATACACAACTGGAAGTAAAAAGAGCGCTTTATTGAAGTGGTCTTTAAGGGGAATCAATATGTCTGCCACTAGTCTTGTTCGAACTTCAGGAAAAAAGAAGGCACCGGCCAAAAATGCGATGGAAAAAAAGAATGCTAAGTTCTCCAAAACTTCGAAAGAAATTTCCAAAAGCCTGATTAAGGGTTTAAATCTTCCGATTGTTTATTCTCCTTATTCTCCGGAGAAAGCCGACCTAAAACATCTAACGGATTGGATCAAAAAGAATCATAAAGAAATACAAAGAGATCTATTGATCTACGGAGCAATCCTACTCAGAGGTTTTAATATAGGTTCGTCAGAAAATTTTGAAAAAGTCGCTTTAAGTTTGGATCCCAATTTGTCGGAAGTATATTTGGGAACTTCTCCTAGAGACAAAAAGACAAAGTTCGTGCATACTGCCAGCGAACTTCCTTCCGCTTATCCGATCATGCAGCATGCAGAAATGAGCTTCTTAAACAAACCTCCTAAAAAACTTTTCTTTTATGCAAAAGTAGCTCCTTCCAAAAATGGAGAAACTCCTATCACGGATCTAAGGACTGTACTAAGAGATATGCCTAATCGTATTTCAGATAAAGTGGAAAAGCAAGGGATCAAGTATATTCGTCATTATGATGGCCCTGGTGCTTCTCGTTATAGTCTTTGGAAAACAAAACCTTGGAGCGAAATGTTTAAGACGATAGATAAAAAAATAGCGGAGAAGGAGATAAAAAAGCAGAATTTCGAGCATGAATGGTTACCAGGGAATAAATTAAGATTAATAAATTCTCAAGTAGGTGTCAGAAAACACCCGATTGCCGGATCCAAGGCTTGGCATAATCATAGCCAAACGTTTCATATAGATTCACCTAGG
>NZ_AHOO02000011.1:390000-522916 GCF_000244755.1 Leptospira licerasiae serovar Varillal str. VAR 010
AGTATCGATCTATTTCTGAATTCTCCGTACTTGGTTTTATCTCTTTGTGCCCTTGCTTTAATTTTTATGAGCATAGTCCGGGTCATGACTCGTTCCGGGGATAACGGGATTATGATGGCTGTAGGCGGGAATAGACAGGGGGTCGTACTCCTACAAACCGTAGAACTCTGGATCATCCACGGGTTCGGGTTCTTATTCTCTTTAATTTTAAGCGTTTTTGTCCCTATCGGAAAGTCCGAATTGGTCTCTCCTCTAGACTATATCGCAAGTCTAGGTTCCGAAACCATTCTAATAGGCGGGATCAGCGCCCTGGTCGCCTATTTATATACATTGGTTGATCCTTATAGATCGATACGGAGGGGAAAATGATCTTACGGATCAATAATCTCTCCAGACATTACGGTTCCACCAAAGCGGTAAACGGAATATCGTTCGACATCAATCAATCCGACTATGTCGCGATCGTGGGACCTTCCGGTTCGGGAAAAACCACTCTTCTTTCCATGATCACCGGAATGTTGTCCAGTAGCTCCGGAGAGATCTACTTCGACACTTTAAAACTTTCCTCTATGACCAAAGGGGAGCTCGCCAGGTTCAGGGCAAAAAATATAGGACTAATTTTCCAATTTTCAGAACTGGTTTCCCATCTAAACGTGGAAGAGAATATTCTTCTGCCTGCCTTGCTCGTAGGAAAATTCGAGGAACAGGAATACAGAGAAAAATGCGAATATCTAATCTCTAGTTTGAATCTTCATACGATAAGAAGCCAACTCCCAAGTAGTCTTTCCGGTGGGCAGATCCAAATGACTGCAATCGCAAGGGCTCTTATCAATGAACCTGAAATACTTCTCGCAGATGAACCTTCCGGAGACTTGGATCCGGAAAACAGTGAATTAGTACGTAAACTTCTCTCCGATTTTAATTCAAGAGGACTAACGATCCTACTCGTGACCCATGATATGAATCTTGCATTCGATGCAAAGACGATCTACGAAATGAGAGAAGGAAGTTTTACCAGAGTCGTTAAATGAGTTTTATTATAGGCGTGGATATCGGCGCCCAAAGTATTAAAGCCTGCCTTACGGATCGTTCCGGCAAAATAATTTCCCATTCAGATAGAAAGACGGGACCGGAAATGGATTCTAATCATTTTTTGTCCGTATTGGAAGAACAGATCTCGGAACTTATCGCAGGTTCCAAAGATTCGGTACTAGGTATAGGGATCGGAAGTCCAGGTCCAATAGATAAAGAAAATGGAATATTGATCTCTTCTGCCAATCTTCCCTTGTTAAAGCACGTTCCCTTAGTCGATTTCTTAAAGAAGAAATTCAACATTCCGGTTTATTACGATAACGACGCGAACTGTGCAGCCTTAGGAGAGTATTGGTTCGGCGAAGGCAAAACTTCTCCCAATCTGGTCGTTCTCACATTAGGGACCGGACTAGGCGGCGGCTGGGTTTTCGAAGGAAAACTATTCGACGGATATCTTGGAAATTCCATGGAAGTTGGACATACTACGATCCATCCAGGTGGAGCGTTATGCGGTTGCGGTCAAAGAGGATGTGCAGAGGCCTACTTCAGCGCAAGCGGATTCTCTTCTAGATTTTTAGAAAAGACAGGATCCAAACTTCAGGATGTAGAAACCCTATTCGATCTAGCTTCAAAACATCATAAGGAAGCGAACGAGATCCTGGAAGAAGGGATAGAAAGTTTAGCACAACTGATCCGCAATCTGATCCATTTACTCAATCCGGAACATATAGTACTGTCCGGAGGAATAGCCAAGTCTTACTCCTTTTTCGGAAAACGACTTGAAAACCGAGTGAGAGAAATCATTTTTCCCATATTCAAAGAATACGTAAAGATCCTTCCGGGAAAATCGGTCACCGGCGCCCTGGGAGCCGCAAGTTTATGTTTGGACAATAAAACATGACAGATTCGTGTATATTTTGTAAACTAATCAACAAAGAGATCCCGGCCAATATCGTTTTCGAAGATGATAATCTATTCGCTTTTCATGATATTGCTCCCCAGGCCCCTACTCATTTTCTAGTCATTCCCAAAAAACATATCGTGGACATAGACCACACCAGCGCGGAGGATAAAGCTCTTCTTGGAGAAATTTTATACAGAGCCACTGAGATCGCGAGATCCTTGGGCTTGAACAAAGAAGGTTTCCGCATTGTGAACAATATGGGCTTACTTGGCGGCCAAACAGTATTCCATCTTCATTTCCATGTATTGGGTGGAAGACAAATGAAATGGCCTCCGGGCTGATCTGTAACGAGGATCTATTTTGAAAAAATTATTACTCGGATTCGGTATTAGCGCTTTATCACTCGGTTTCCTATTCTGGAACCTCGATCTTTCCGGATTCGATTCCATCCTAGAAAGATGGAAACCTATCTTCTTAATTCCATTCTTCATCGCTATTCTTTGGGGATTACTTCTATTCTCTTGGAGATGGTATTTACTACTCGGCAAAAAAGTTCCGTTCCGAACCGCACTTCTTTCGGCTTATATCGGGGTGGGAGCCAATCAATTTTTACCTGCAAGAGGAGGAGATATCTTCCGTCTTTATCTCTGCAAAAAAGGGGAAAATATAGGTTACGGAAGTTTGGTGAGCGGTATCTTTCTAGAAAAGGTCCTGGACTTCTCCTTCATATTCTGCGCGGGACTCGGTGCACTTTTTATCTTAGGAGTGAACGGGTCCGAAACCAAAATACTATTTCCTTTGCTCGGTATCTTCGGGATCTTTTCCGCACTCATAATCGTTCGTTTATTTCACAAACACCTCATCTCTTTCGGAGAGTTCTTATTCTCTAAAATAGGAAAAAAGGAATTTTTCTCCGAAAAACTCGCGCCCCAAGTAGAGGAATTGGGGAGTTTTTTAACTTTTCGTAATGTTTCCAGTTATGGAGTTCTGACCGCCTGTACTTGGCTTCTAGGATATGCGCTCCATTATACTCTTTTACAATACTTAGTCGGGATCCATTTAAGTCCTTTGGAAACCGTATTTATTATGTTCTGCGGAGCCGTGGGTGTGATGGTACCTTCTGCACCATCAGGAGCTGGAGTATATCATGCTTCTATCACTTCCGGATTCGTTCTATTAGGTAGGGAAAGTTCGGAAGGTTTAGTATATGCAACCACCGTTCATTTAGGACAGATGGTCGCACTTGGGATCTTGACGGCTATACTTTACGTGTACTGGTCTTTTACCGAAAAAGAAAAGATCAAATAGATCATCACGCAAGAACGGGACTATTTTTGATCTCAGTATTGATCTTAGTTCCGGAAACAATCGTTTGATAAACTACGCAGTATCTTTCCGTAAGTTTTAATAAAGTCTGGGTCTTTTCCTGATCGGCATCCGAATTCAAATCGAAAAATAGTCTGATATCTTTGAAACCTACCGGAATATCTTTAGAAACCCCTAAAGTTCCTCGAAAATCCAAATCCCCTTCCGCTCTTACAAACCCTTCTTTGATATTAACTCCTATAGAAGTTGCAACTGCACCTAACGTTACACCCGCACAGGCAACTAATGCTTCTAAGAGTAAATCTCCTGAACAAGCGAGCATTCCGTTCCCACCAGTCGCTGGATGAAGTCCAGCATCCGCCATGGCCCTACCCGTCTCTACTTTACAAGAGATCCCTTCTCCTAATTTACCTTTTGCTTTTAATGTATAAACTGCGGAGTCCGGGGCCTCGCGGTATTTGTCTTTTAAAGGAGTTTGGATTTTTTTTAATTCTTCTGAATTCATGTATGACCTGTTCGGAATTTTGGATTTTTATCCCGATACGGATCCAACAATCAGAGAAGGAATAAAAACCGGAAAATTTTAGGGAATATCCGGTTGAGCGATCTTAGGAAGACCTTCGCAACCTGGAACACCGAGTTGTTTTGTTTCTTTCTTTTGGAACAACTCACAACTGGACTTTTCAAGAGCAGAAACGCAGTTTTCAAATTCTTGAGCCATTTCGGGAGTCGCCTCCTCTCTCTTTAACTTTCTTTGTCCCCTTGCTTGGTCGAAATTTTCCTTAAAATAAGTAACGCATGCTTCTTGGGATTGTAAAAACGTAGGAAGAGTATTTCTGTATTTAGGCGGGATCTTTTCTATCTCCCCCTTTCCACATTCTATGATCTTAGAACAAAATGCTAATTGGAATCTAGGCCCTAATTCCAGGATTTTTTGCTCAGGCGACTTGGAACAATTGACTGCGATAAAAACTGCAGTCGATAATAACATTAGATTTTTTATATATTTCATAGGATTCCCTTTGGAAATTTTTTAGCTATATTAATATCCCGGGTAGAACGGAAAACCGTTTTTCATGTATCCCTAATCAGCGACCTAACCATATCCGAGGGACTTCCGGGCGAATTTTCACAATCAGAGAAACTTATCCTCATTTTGCCCATGTATTTACGGTTTTATGAGAATTTTCTCCCTTTTTTGCGTCCAATACGTTTCGAAATGATTTTTTTATTTCCAAATCTAACCAACATAGGTAATTTCTAAACCCGCTATTCTATGGATAAATCTAAAAACGGAAAAAACTCTCGGGTAGTCATCACTGGTATCGGAGTCATTCTTCCGAACACCTTTTCAGTACAAGACTTTTGGACAAATCTTTCCGAAGGAAGATCCCAACTGGATTTTATCACTCGTTTCCCTACCGAGGACTTCCCGATCAAAGTTGCGGGAGAGATGAATACGTTCGACTGGAAGAAACATCTACCCGATCTGAGCGATAAATATTCTAAAAATTATAATACGGAGACTTTGGCTTTGATGGCCGCCATGGAAGAAGCCAATAAGGATGCGGGTATATCTAAAGGAGATTTACATCCCAGTAAAGTCGGCTTTATAGATTCTTCTTCCAGAGCGTCTATGGCTTGGTGGGATTTTGCATGGAGAAAATATTTAGAAGAAAAGGATCATAACGTGTTCGATCGTTACTCAGTTCTCACTTCTATGGCTTCTAACCCGACCAATTTAACGGCGATTAACGCAAATATCCAAGGGTTTGTTACCACCGTATCCGCAGCTTGTGTGGGCGGGCATCATGCGATCAGTTTATGTTACCAAGCCATACGTAAAGGTAGAGCCGAAGTTATGTATGCCGGAGGTCATGAATTTCCGATTCTCAAAACTCTAATGATGATGTATTCCGATCCGATGAGCAGGGTTATGTCTTTGGAAAAAGATAATCCTAAAAAAGGAATTCGCCCTTACGATATAAATAGAGACGGGTTTCTATTGGGAGAGGGTGCAATCGTTCTCGTAATGGAAAGATTGGACAGAGCATTACAAAGAGGTGCTAAGATCTATTCCGAAGTTTTGGGAACTTATAGTTACAATGAAGCGGACCACGCGATGAGAATGGATTTAACCGGCAAAAAAGCCACAACCGGTCTCAGGCATTTGATGAAGATCAGCGGACTTCGTTTGGGAGATATAGATTATTTCTGCGGACACGGAACTGCAACGCATAATAACGATTTGGCGGAGAGTCGTGCGATAGGCCATCTATATGAGGGTCGTCCGAAATTCCATTGGGCGCCTGTAGGTTCCATCAAGCCGATATTCGGCCATACATTCGGAGCTGCGGGAATTATCAACGTAGCGGCAACTTCTCTGATGTTGAAAAACCAGATTCTATGTCCTACAATCAATCTGGAGAATCCGGATCCGGAATGCGATCATGACCATGTCGCAGAAGGAGCCAGAAAAGCGAAAATCAGATATGCCATTTCCATGGCGTTCGCGATCGGAAGCCAATCTTCATTCGTAAGTTTGGCGGCTCCGGAGTTTTGAGGGGTATATGCAGTTATCAAAACAATATAATGTTCTTAAAAGGACTGGAGTAGCTCTTCTTTATAAGGGACCTTTTTCTGAGACTACCATTTCCTCCTTAAACGATCTTCTAAAAGAAAAATTGGAAGGAGAAAAGAAAAAGAACCGTATCCTCACAGTATTTGTGGAAATGGCCCAGAATGTTGCCCATTACTCGATAGAAAGAGACGAAAAAAGCGGGATAGGCATTTTAGTTTTAAGAAGAAAGGCGCATAACTGGGAATTGAATTGTGGGAACGCGATCACTCCCGAACAAGCTGCATTCTTAAAAGGTAAATTAGAAGAAACTAAAAAACTTTCCCAAGAAGAACTCAAACAAAGATACAATGAACAGATCCGTTCCGACAGGCCGGAAAAAAGTAAAGGTGCCGGTTTAGGTTTTTTTGAAATAGCAAGGAAATCGGATTTGCCTTTGGTGTATCAATTAGAGGAGGCGGATAACGGGGATCTATTCTTCCGATTGACCGCCCGATTTCTGTTAGAAGGGGCTTATTCTTCCGGCTTATGATATTCGGCGGAAAAGGTAACCGCTACGATTCATCATTCAAACCGAATCTATCCGTATGATGACAATCGTATGATTGTCTCTAGTAAGTCGTAAATTCGCTTCTTCGGAAAGTATTCTACAGGTTTCTCTTAGGTCCTCATGTTCTCTCAGGATCTTTTCTATCTGGTCAATGTTCAGGACCTCAGTGAGACCATCCGTGCAGATCAGTATAAAATCTCCCGGCGACAATTTTCCGGAATAGTCGAATGTATCCACTTCAATACTTTTTGTTCCGCCGCCGATACAACTGGTCAAAAGATTTCTGCCGTAACTGGACCCCAGTTCTTCGCCGATATTATGGTCTACCGTTACTTTGCTTAGCCCGTTCTTTGTAAAATGATAAAGACGGCTATCCCCTACGTTGAAGATCCAGGACTTTCTTCTTCCCAAAAGACAACCGACTAAAGTGGTTCCCATCTTGGGTTTTCCTATGGATTCTCCGTATGCGTTTACTTCGTTGTTAATTTTGCGGATCAGGTTTTTCCAACCGGAGGAAGGTAATTCTTCGATGGGGCGGATCGCTTTCTCCATCCAAGCAAGTTTTTCTAACGCGACCCTGCTTGCGATCTCTCCGGCCTCATGCCCGCCTAAGCCGTCCGCTAACGCGAATAGTCCGGAAGATTCTTCCGTGTCTAATATACGGACTGTTTCCGATTCACCATGAGTTTGGCCGCATACCAAACTATCTGCGGCTAAAAAAGAATCCTCGTTATGAGAACGAAAGTTTCCTTTGTCCGTGATTGCATAATACCGGAGTTTCATATTTTTTTTGACCGGAAAATCCGCTTAGAATTCTCGAAACGGAATTACGCAATTTTGACTCATCCAAACTTTCCTACAAGAAAAAAGATTACGTTTTTATTTAGCAGTATAGCCGCCGTCTACGGGAAGCGCCACGCCTGTGATAAAAGAAGCTTCCTCAGAACATAACCAAACCGCCGCTTTTGCCACTTCACTCGGTTCGGAAAGTCGATTGACCGGATGCAATCTGGTGATTTTTTTCTCGGCCTCCCTTGGATCAGACGAAGAATGGAACAGGCCTTCTAACATTTCCGTTCGAATAAATCCCGGACAAACCGCGTTCACTCTGATCTTTTTTTCAGCATATTCTAATGCTGCGGATTTTGTTAGTCCAACTACTCCATGTTTTGCTGCAGAATATGGAGCCACTTTCCAATCTGCGCCGACTAACCCTGCGATAGAGGAAACATTTACGATAGACCCACCTCCTCTTTTTAAGAGAAGTTCTATTTCATGTTTCATACAGAGCCAGGTTCCTTTTAGATCTACTGCGATCACTTTGTCCCAAACTTTCTCGGGATATTGATGTAGATCAATCGCAAGTCCTCCAACTGCAGCGTTATTCACTGCGTAGTCGAGTCCCCCGAATTCAGACTCCGCTCTTTGCACCAATTCTTTTACTTGGGAATCATCGGAGACATCGCAACGAAAGAATTTTACCTTTCCACCCAGTTTGGAAATTTCTTCCGCAGTTTTTTGTCCTTCTTCTTCTCTTCTTCCGCAGAATATAACCTTTGCACCTCTGGAAACGAATTCCAGTACGATCGCTTTTCCGATCCCTGCGTTCCCGCCTGTTACTAATGCGACCTTATCTTTCATCGGATCTTTCTAGTTTCTCCGGTCCTAACTTTATTCAGATATTTTTTGAGATGAGAATTAATTGTCTGAAGATCTTCCAACTCTTGGGAAGGGTCCACTTTTCCAAGATCCGCTACTAAGATCAAAAGATATCTTAACTCTTCCAAATGCACTTTTGCTCTTAGTATATTTTTTACTTTTTCGGCGCGTATCCTTGTTCCCCAAGCCCCCGCAATCCTAACAGGTAATAAAGAGGAAATAGATCTGATATGTTCCAAAAGACTTGGCTCTACTTTTCCTTTCCAACTCTCACAAAGTTCGTATAAATGAAGAAGGAAAACATGTGATAGATTCCACACTTCCAGTTTACGAAATCCGAATACGAATCCATCCGGACCAACAGCACTCGAGATCTCTTTTCCGATCTCAGGACTTTGCATCTTGATGTATTTGCCTGCGTCGAATTTATTTTTAAATTCAGAAGGCACAGGAACTACTTTCCTTTGTTTATAATCAAAGAATAAGACCCTAATCTTCACGACGGAGACCTTCTCCGCTCGATTCTTTTTAGAAAGCCTAAAATACAGATCGAAAGACTTCTCCCCGAAATTATCCAAAGAAACGTCTATAATCACTTTATCTTTATATAATAATTCTCCCTGGTATTGAATGGAAGCATTCGCGAATATGATACTATTTCCATGTATGTCGGTGACTGAATAACCCAGATATTGGAAGAATTGAAGATGAGCTTCCATTACAAGATCGAGTATACTTGCAAAAGAAACATGTATGTCCAAACTAAGATCGATCTTACGGATCGGTATTTCCGTCGAAAAATAATATTCCGATGGGAACTCAGCTTCTGACTGAGGATTCTGCGCCATGGAATTCATACTTCGAATTTCGCCCTAAATGCGGAGGGGATCTCTAAGGTCTTTTTAGAAACATAGTCGAAGAATACTAGAGAAATTTTCGCAAGCCCTACTTCTTCTTTGGAAACTTTTTGAGAGGCGGAAACATGTAACTCGCAGGACTTCTTTCCTAAATTAAAAATTCCTGCGGAAAATTCCAAAACGTCCCCTGCCTTCGCTTCGGATCTATATTCCACTTCCATTTTAGGAATAATGATATTTGCTCCCGCAATATTTGCCTTGGACCAAGAATTCGATTCTAAGAATGCATCGAATACTTCGTTTACGAGAGGGATAAATGTTTCGTATGTTAGATGAGAAACATAAAGTCCACCCACCACAGTTGCGCTTCTAGTATCCGATCTGCGGACAACTAGTTCTGTCTTGAATGTAAAAGACTCTTTGGTGGCTTCCGACATTTTAGCTTCTCTTTTCGAAGGGTTCCATCCTAGTATCGGAGCCTGGAAATCCGATCTTAAAGGCCGGGTCTATCGTATCACCGAGATTGAAGGGAAGATCTGAAATTTTTTATACCGGAGTCTGGCAAAAAAGAGAGGCCTAATCCATCCGACTTAGTAAACACTCGCATTAAACGATGTTAGTCTTTATATGCGAAATGTCATGGGATTTAAACTCACGATTTGACAGTATTTTCGCGTTGATTTCGTATGAATTCGGCCTTTTTTCCGTCAAAAATTTAACCTTTGGTGAAAATGCCTTTTGTCCGGGCTTTTCTACAAAATAAACGAATGCCACAAGAATCGAAACATCTAACTACTAAGATTCTTTCCGATCCTGATTCCCTTGTACGGGAATTTGTCAAGCCCGGTATGTACTTACACTTGGCCACTACCATGTCTAGGCCAAACGCACTTATCTATTCTCTCTCCAGAGTTTTTGAAGGAACGGATCCTGAGTTCACCATCAGCGTCGCTGGTATTCATTCCAGCGCTCATTGTTTAGCTCTTTCCGGCATCGTAAAAAAGATGATCACAGGTTTTGCGGGAGATAATTATCCTAAGCCTAGTCCAAACAGTTTGTATAAAGACTTGATGAGAGGAAAACCTTTCGAGTTGGAACTTTGGTCCCTTCTCACTCTGGTACAAAGATTAATGGCGGGAGCCATGAAACTTCCCGGTTTTGTTTCCAACTCTTTGGTAGGATCCGACCTAATTACGGACAAGTTAGGTAAGACTGCATTCTTATATCATAAACCTACCGAAGGAAATCCTTACGGAGAAGCTGCAAGTCCTCATCTAGATTCGGAAAGCAGAGGGACCAAAGAAAAAGACATGGTAGTACTTCTTCCTCTCTGCCCGGACATCACATTGGTCCATGGAGTAGTGGCGGACGAAGACGGAAACATTGTACTTTCTCAACCGGGAGGGGAAGGAGCCTGGGGCGCGCTTGCAGCCACAAAAGGTGTGATCGCTACCGTGGAAAAGATCGTACCAAGAGGAACAGTTCCTCCCGAACTAGTACATATACCTAGTTCAAAAGTTTTAGGGATAGCTCCGGCAAGATTTGGAGCTCATCCTCAATCATTAAGAGTGCAGGATTTTCCGGAGATCCCTGCTTTCGAAGGTGTGGAATCTTATTTGGATGATTACGAATTCCAAATGGAGGCCAATAAGGCGGTAAGCATTCCCGCTAAGGCAGAAAAATGGTATAAAGAAAATGTAATGTTGTCCGGGGGTCACGAAGAATATCTGGACCTGATAGGAGAAGTTAGGCTTAGACGTTTGAAGATGACTCCTCCGGAACATTCTCTCTCTTCTCCCGAAAATCCTAAAACGGTAAACGATTCGGAACAGATGATCATTCTTGCCGCAAGAGCGATCATAGAGAAGGTCAAGACGAAAGGATACAAAACAATTCTCGCGGGGATCGGAGCCGCACATATGGCTGCTTGGACAGCGGCCAAACTTCTGGAAAAAGAAGGGATCCATATCAATATCGTCGCAGAACTTGGGTTTTACGGAATGAAACCTTTTGCCGGTGATGTTTTTCTTTTCAGCCAACTTCATACCGAGCATTGTTCCATGTTGTCCGATATCGTGAGCATATTAGGAACGATCGTACCGGATGATTGTTTGGGAGTGATCGGCGCTGCGGAAGTAGACTGGTTTGGAAATATAAACTCAGTATTAGATGGAAAAGGAAACTTCTTAGTAGGTTCGGGAGGAGCGAACGATATCGTATCCACTGCGGACACAATCGTAGTAGCTAAGGCAAACCGTTTTAGATTTGTGAGAAAAGTAAAACATATCACTTCTCCCGGAGACAGAGTGGTAGAAGCAGTTTGTCAATTCGGTAGATTCCAAAGGGCTTCTTTTTCGGACCATCCTTTCGAATTGAGTTCCTGGCTTGCACCCGCATCCGACGAGGAGATGGAATCGGAAGAAGCCGTTCTAAGATACACACTTTGGCTCCCTCCTGACGAGGAACTTCCGATCACTCAAGAACCAGCAGTCAATTCCGACGAATTGACTGCTCTTAGAGAGTTGGATCCGGAAAGAATTTATACAGAACAGTTTATGGTGTATACCCGTTTGCCTTAAGTATGATAAAGATGAAGCAAAAGATTGGAATTATGACTGGAAATTTATTATGGACCAAAGGAGTATTGATCCATGGCGAATTCTAAAAACCTAGTTTCGAACGGGGTGGCGATTACTGGGATCGGACATTATCTCCCGGAAAGGATCGTCACTAACGATGAAATTCGCCCTAGATTAAAATATCCTGAAATGCATCCCGCCGAAAAAGCAGTCATCGGCAACATAGGTGTAACGGAAAGAAGAAGGGCAAACGAAAAAGAGACCGCCCAGTTCATGGCTGCAGAAACCTCCAAAATGATCCTAAAAGACGCGGGAAAAAAACCGGAGGATGTGGACTTATTCATTCTGGCCAACTGGACGGATCGCCTTTATTTGCCGGATCTGGCTCCTCAGGCTTCCAAACTTGCAGGAACTTCCAACGCATTAGCATTCGATATTTCTACCGCTTGCACTGGATTCGTTCACGGTGTTCAAATGGGATCAGCATTCTTAAGTAGTGGTAAATTTAAGAACGCGCTCGTGATCGGTAGCGAAAGATTTTCCGTTAGGACCAGAATGGGCGGTTACGGAGAATTTACTGCGGGTGATGCGGCTGCTGGAGTCCTACTGGAGTATACCGGAAACAAAGAATTCGGAATTATAGATTCCTTCCTAAAGGATGACGGGGATCTTGCCAGCATCATAGAAACAGGACCAGGGCCGAATTTTTACGTAAAAAGTTATCCGGAACTTGTGACCAACGCCGCGGATCTTACGCTTTCTGCGATGGATGATCTATTAAAGAAAAATAATGTCTCATTAGAGGATATAAATTGGGTCATTCCACATCCAGGAACGGACGTTGTGGTCCAGGACGTTCTTAAAAGAACAAAATTTCCTAGAGAAAAAATACTTTTGAATTTCGAAAGAGTAGGAAATACTTCCGCCGCATCCATTCCAATTGTATTATCCGAATATTATTATAAAGGGATCGTCAAAAAAGGCGATTTAATCCTTTCCCCTGCGGTTGGAGCCGGATTTTATTGGGGCGGTCTTTTGTATCGTCTCTGAAAATTCGATATTTAGAATATAATATAAAAATAAAGGTGAAGTAGAAGGATGATCGTAACAGGGTTCGAACTAAAAGAAAGACTGAATGCCGAATCTGCGTCCGAAGTTTATAAAGCTGTTCGTAAAGAGGACAGCAAGTCCGTTATCATCAAATTTCTTCCTGTTTTGGACGAATTACATCCTTCGGTGGTCAATCTTAGGAATGAATTCGAGATCCTAAATTTACTTTCTTCCGGTTATTTTGTTAAACCGATCAAATTCGAAAAACTGCAAGATGGGTTCGCACTTTTTATGGACTTCGTGCCTGGAGGTTCCTTAAAGGATTTTATCTCCAAAAAGCCGATGACCCTTTCGGACTTTTTCCCGATCGCAATCCAACTGGCGGAAAGGCTGAGCGAGATCCATTCCAAAAAGATCATACATAAGGACTTAAAGCCGGAAAATATAATATTCAATAAGGATGAAAAACAAGTCCGTATCATAGACTTCGGAATTTCCACCAGATTGAATAAGGAAGAGACTTCCTGGTCTGCGCCGAATATTCTAGAAGGTTCCATCCATTACGTTTCTCCAGAACAAACAGGAAGGATGAACCGTTCCGTAGATTACAGAAGCGATTTTTATTCTTTAGGGATCACTTACTATGAGATGTTGCTCGGAAAATTGCCGTTCGACGGAGACGATCTTTTACAATTAGTACATTCTCATTTGGCAAAGATCCCTGCATCTCCTAAGGAAGCAAGATCGGAGATCCCTACAGTACTTTCAGAAATTATAATGAAGCTTCTTGCAAAAAATGCGGAAGATAGATACCAAACTGCAAGAGGGCTCCAAGGAGATTTGGAGAAGGCATACGCTCTTTGGAAAGAAAAGACCGATTTTCCTTCTTTCCCTCTTGCCCAAACCGATTTTTCCACCGAATTCAAGATCCCTCAGAAACTTTACGGAAGGGACGAGTATATTAAAACACTTTTGGACGAATTCAAATCCGTTGCCACAAACGGAAGATCCAGAATGGTTCTGATCGGAGGTTATTCAGGTGTGGGAAAATCCTCACTTGTAAAAGAGATCAATAAGCCTCTCACGGAATCCAAAGGTTATTTTATCTCGGGAAAATTCGACCAGTACAATCGTAACCTCCCATTCTCCGCCATTATCCAAGTATTTTCCAGCTTGGTGGAATTGATCCTAACAGAATCTCCGGAAAGGATCGAGGCCTGGAAGAGTAAGATCAAAAAAGCGGTCGGTGCCAATGGAAAAGTAGTTACCGACGTGATCCCGGAACTCGAGATCATTATTGGGAAACAGGATCCTGTCCCTGAACTTGGTCCGCAAGAAAATGCAAACCGTTTTTATATAGTATTCCAAAACTTTATCAAGGTTTTTGCAAGTCCCGATCATCCGCTTGCGATCTTCCTGGACGATATGCAGTGGGCGGACACCGCTTCCTTAGAACTTCTAAAAAATCTAATGGAAGACGTAACAGTAAATTATCTTTTCATCATATTGGCCTACAGAGACAACGAGGTGGACTCCGCCCATCCTTTCCAAGTATTATTGGACACTTTGGAAAAAGAGGGATTGGATCCTTATAAGATCGTTCTTCAACCTTTGGCTCTAAAGGACGTAAGACAATTACTCTCCGACAGTCTTTATATTTCGGAAGATAAAACCGCCGAACTCGCAGAGATCGTTCATTCCAAAACCGGAGGAAACCCTTTCTTTATCGGGGAACTTCTGAAACAACTCGCCAAGGAAGACTCCGTCTATTTCGACCAGGGTTCCGGAAAACCGGGAGAAGGAGTCTGGAAATGGGACATCGCCAAGATCAGAAACACTAAAATTTCGGATAACGTTGTAGAACTTTTAGTGAATAGGATCCGTAAACTTTCTCCTAAGATCCAAGAAACTTTGGAATTGGCTGCATGTATCGGGAGTAGTTTCGATCTGGCGCTTCTCACCAGAATTTTAGAAACGGATTATAAAACGGCCCTTAGTTCTTTGCAGGAAACGATCGCGGAAGAATTGATCGTTCCGATCGGAGAAAATTATCGCCTTGCAGAATCTTTCGAAGAAACTGCTGCGAATAAGGACAAAAATTACCAAACTGCTAAAACGGTAACTTTCCGATTCCAGCACGATAGAGTCCAACAAGCGGCTTACGAAATCATAGAAGAAGAAAAGAAAAAGAAGATCCGCTTACAATTAGGAAGGTTCCTGATAGAAGGAGCGGATACCAAGCATATCGAAGACAATATTTTCGATATTGCAAATCATATGAATATCGGCTCGGGTCTTATCACCGAACCTGCCGAAAAATTGAAGCTGGCCCAGCTTGATTTAATCGCTGGGAAGAAGGCCAAAAATTCCACCGCATACAAACCTGCCCTATCATATATAGCAAAGGCAAGAGAGCTACTCTTCTTACTTCCGGAAGCTTCTCAAGGAGATGACGCTCTCTGGAATGCCAAGTATGAGCTTTGTTATTCTATCTTTAGAGAATTAGGCGAAACCCAATACCTTACCGGAAATTTTGACGATTCTCAAAAAACTATAGATACACTTTTGAAATACGCAAGATCTCCGATCGAAAAAGCGGACGCTTGTAATCTTCTCATCATCCAATATTCCGCTCTTGGAAAATTCGACCTTGCTCTTCCTATGATCATCAAGGCTCTCCAACCTTTAGGTGTGGATATTCCTGAAAAAGATCATGAAAAAGTCACCGAAGAAGAGATAGAGATCGTAAACAAGGCCTTGGAAGGAAAGACTGTGGACTCCTTGTTGGACCTCCCACTGATCCAGAAACAAGAACAGATCATGGCGGTGAATCTTTTGATCAGCGCTATTCCCACAGTTTACAATTTCGCGTTATCGCTTTTTCCGATCGTTTCCTTAAAGATGGTAAATCTATTTTTGAAGTATGGAAACCTTTCCGATCCGTACGGATATTCCATGTATGCGATCCTTCTCACTTCAGGATTCCAACAATATAGAAGAGGTTACGAATTCGCGGAACTTGCCATTAAGGTCAGCGAAAAGTATAAAAACCCGAGCGGTATCACCAAAGCCGCAAATATTCTCGCAAACTATACGACTCCTTTCGTAAGGCATTTAAAATATTCGGAAGAGATCAATCATAGAGGGATCCAAGCCAGCTTAGAATCCGGAGAATTTCTTCACGGCGGTTACTGCGCAATGAACGACGCAGTGAATGTGGTCCTTCAATCCAAAAATCTAGAATTAGTAAAACCTAAAATAGACGGTCTTTTAAAATTCACCCGTAAGGTAAAAAATAACTTAGCGATCGATACCGTTCTCGCATCCGCATTGGTGGTATCCAATCTAAGAGGAAAAACTCCTTCCCATTTGGAATTCTCCACAGATGAAATGAGCGAGAATGATTATATAGAACTATGTAATTCTCACCAGAGTCCCTTCCCTGTTTGTCTTTTTAAGATAATGAAAGCCAGAACTCTTCTCAGCTATGGAGAAGCGGAAAGTGCATTGAAAGAGTTGGAAGAATCGGAAAGTATGTTAGGATTCATCTCCGGTCAGATCGCTGTAGAAGAGCATGCATATCTATATTCTTTGGCAATGGCTGCAAATTACAAACTTTCTACCCAAGAACAAAAGGCTAAGTTCTTAGAAAGGATTAAGAAGAACCAACAGAAACTAAAAATACTTTCAGAAAACGCGCCTGAAAACTTCGAACATAAATATCTTTTGGTAGAAGCAGAACTTTCAAGATTAGAATACAAAAACTGGAAAGCTGCTAAAACTTACGAACAAGCCGTACAACTTGCCGGCAAAAACGAATATTATAATGACGAGGCTTTAGCGGCGGAACTCGCATCCAAATTCTGGTTCTCCAAAGGAAGCGCCAAGATCGGATCCCAGTACATCGCAGAAGCTTACCAAAAATACGGAAGATGGGGAGCCACGAAAAAGCAGGAGCTTCTCAAAGCAAAATTCCCGGAATTCATCCGAGAAAAAGGAAGAGATACTTTCCGCACTACCCGTACAATCGGGACTTTAAGCACAAGGACAGCTTCCGCAACGGAAGTTTATTCAGGGCAAACTTTAGATTTCCAATCCATTCTGAAAAGTTCCACCGCAATCTCCGGGGAGATCAAACTTGAATCCTTATTGGATACCTTGATGCAGATCTCCATAGAGAACGTAGGCGCGGAAAAAGGTGTCATGATCCTGAGAAGGGACGGAAAACTTTTCGTGGAAGCGGAAGGTAGCACAACGGACGACGAGGTCAGAGTACTCCAAGGGATACCTATCCAAGAAAGCAAAAATATACCGATTAGCGTTATCTATTACGTGGAGAGAACCAAAGAAGATCTGGTGCTGCGTAACGCATTTGCTGACGAAAAGTTCAACAAGGATCCGTATATTAGAGAAAGGAAAACAAAATCCGTTCTATGTTCTCCGATCATCAAGCAAGGAGAACTGATAGGTATATTATATTTGGAGAATAATCTTTCCGAGGCGGCATTCACTTCGGATAGACTTCAGACTATCTCCATCCTATCTTCCCAGGCAGCGATTTCCATCGATAATGCATTACTTTACGCGAATTTGGAAAGCAAGGTCGCAGAAAGAACGAAAGAATTAGCTCAAGCCAACGACGATCTGGCATTAAAAAACCAGCATATTACGGATAGTATTACATATTCATTGAATATTCAGCAGGCTATTTTACCTTCTTCTGAAGTATTGGGAAGCTCACTTTCAGATTATTTTGTGGTATTCCGTCCGAAAGATATAGTATCCGGAGATTTTTACTGGTTTTCAAAACAGGAAGATGCAATATATATCGCATCAGTAGATTGTACCGGGCACGGAGTTCCGGGAGCTCTTATGTCCATGATTGGAAATACTTTGCTTAATCAGATCGTGAACGAAATCGGCATTACGGATCCGGGATCTATTTTAGAACAACTGCATGAAAAGGTAAGACAAGCCCTCAAACAGGACATGGACCAGACAAATTCCAGAGACGGAATGGATCTTTGTTTACTAAAGATCGAAGGAAACAATTTATACTTTGCGGGAGCAAAACGGCCTATTTTTATTGGAAAAGGCGGAGTCTTGACCGAAATTAAAGGAGATAGATTCTCGATCGGCGGCAGGCAAAAAGAAGAAACGCGAAAATTTACTACACACTCCATTCCCTTAGAAAAAGGAATACGTACGAGTGTTTATTTAACCACGGACGGTTTTATGGACCAGCCGAATCCTGACCGACAAAAAATTGGTACCAAAGGATTGTTAAACTTCTTAAGCGGGATAGAACATCTTTCCGGTGAAGAACAAAAAGAACGTTTAGAATCCTTCCTGTTAGCCCACCAAAACGGAGAGGCCCAACGGGACGACATAACACTAGTCGGCATAATACTGGGGGGAAGATAAGGAGATGTTTCTGAAAAAGGAAGATGCTGAAGATGGAAAATGAAGTCATAAATCTATTTAAGACTTATCAGGAAACCAGCGAATACAATCTGCTCGTATCCTTTAAGGGCAGACTGTCCCAGGAAGTTCTAACCGAATTAGGATCTATGATCCGGACTTCTTTGAGCACGGAATCCAAAATAAAAAAAATTTTTGCGGTATTTATTGAATTAGCGCAAAATATGCTGCACTACTCCGCTGAGCGAAAAATTAACGAAGAGCAGAAAGATGCAGGCGTAGGTATCCTCATAGTAAGGGAAAATTCGGTTGGCTACCATGTTGCTTCGGGAAATTTGGTACTAAACGAGAAGATCGAGTTTTTGACCGAAAGGATCCAAAAAATCAACTCCATGAGTAAGGACGAATTAAAGTCCTTCTACCAACAGCAACTTAGATCGGAGAGGCCGGAAGATAGCAAAGGAGCAGGTGTGGGATTAATCGATATCGCCAGGAAGTCAGACGGACCTCTGGTGTTTCGTTTCGACAAATTGGATGGTAAACTGTCCTTTTTTACAATCTCCGCATTCTTTACGAAGGAAAACTAATCATGGAATCCTTACATATACAACAGACTAAAACTTCACCGGAAATCATCTTAGAATCGGACAAGGGGCTCGCGGAAATTATCGGAGAATCTTATCCTGAAAACGCAATGGCGTTTTACAAACCAGTCTTTGATTGGTTGTCTGCGATCCAAGCTGCAAACAAACAGATCCAGTTCCGTTTTCAAATGGATTATTTTAACACCAGTTCTTCCAAAGTGATCATGGACATTCTAGACAATCTCCAGAAATATCATGACAAAGGCGGAAAGGTGGAAGTCGAGTGGCTTTATAAAGAAGACGACGAAGACATGCAGGAAACCGGAGAGGAATTCTCTTCCGATTTGTCCCTGCCTTTCAAAATGAAATCTTATAAATAAGATTTCTTTCGTGCGGCACAAGTGGAAAAGAACGAAACTTCGAAAGAGCAGAATACTTTTTTCGAGCAGGAATTTAAACTTCTCTCGGACGCTCAGGCTTTTTTAGAAGATTCGAATACCAAAGAGGATCCTAAACAAAAATTAAAAACCCTTGTAGGATCCTACGAGTCCCTTCTCAAACAATCTTCAAAGATCATGAAGATCGGGGACTCCACCCAGCATAGACTTCTCAAAACTCAGGAAGCATTAACCGATTCTAATATAATGTTAGAGGCCGCTTATATGGACCTCAAACTTGTAACTGAGATCGGAAAGATCATCACTTCTTCGCTCGAACCGAAAGTTATCATACAATCCGTATATGAGAATACCAAATCCATCGTTCCAATGGATGTTCTCGCATTCGGGACCTACGACGAAGAAAAAAAAGAGATCAAATATAAATTTTGCGTAATAGACGGTCGATATGTCCCCGCACCTTCTGTAGATTCTTTGGAAGAAGACAACCCTTCTTCTTATTGCGTTAAACAACAAAAAGAACTGATCACACTGGATATCGAAAAAGATTATCCTAATTATTTAGCGGATATCAGAAAACATTTCGGAGAAAACTCCCAATCTGCGTTATACTTTCCTCTCAAGGTAGAAGAACGCCTGATCGGGATACTCACAGTCCATAGTTATTCCAAAAACGCATTTCAGCCAAACCAACTGAATATTCTAAGGACCTTGGCGAACTATGTGGCAATCGGTGTGGATAACGCGGACGCCTACAGAACACTTTCCAAAAGAAACAAAGAATTAAAGGATTCTTTGGAAAAGATCGAAGTCCTGAACAAAAGTATAGAAGAAGAAAGACAGAAATCCGAAAACTTACTTCTGAACATTCTACCTAGAAGTATCGCGGATCGTTTAAAAGGAGGAGAAGGTGTTATCGCGGATTATTTTCCTTCTTCCACCGTATTATTCGCCGATATAGTCGGATTTTCCAAACTTACCACTAAAATCCAAACTCCTACCAGACTTGTAGAGATCTTGAACCGTATTTTTACTGAGTTCGACGTGATCGCCGACAAATATAAATTAGAAAAGATTAAAACAATAGGCGATTGTTATATGTTGGCCGGCGGTATTCCTGTTCCGACGGAAGACCACGCTCATAAGGCCGCCCAGGCTGCATTGGATATGATCCATCGTTTAGATGAATTAAAGCCTGAGCTGGAATTCGAGTTTAACGTTCGTATCGGTCTTCATACCGGAGAGGTTGTTGCTGGAGTGATCGGAAAGAACAAATTCGTGTACGATCTCTGGGGCGATTCCGTAAATACCGCCTCGCGCATGGAATCTCACGGGGCGACCGGAAGGATCCATGTTTCCGAATCCGTGTATCTTTCCTTAAAAGATAAGTATAATTTCGAAGATAGGAATGTGATCGAGGTAAAAGGAAAAGGCCCGATGCATACTTACTTCCTACAAGGCATTAAATAATCCTAATATAAGAAAGGATCTCCTAAGAGATCCTTTTTTGTCGTCGTTATAGTCCGTCTAAAATATAAGTGATCGATCAATATTTAAGTTTCGGACCTCACAAGAGCAAGAAGATCTTAGCCTAGGGCGTCTATCACATCCTTAGGAGCTTGTACAAGTTCGATAAGCACTCCCTCGCCGCAAAGTGGAAATTCCTCGTTTCCTTTAGGATGGATAAAAGTCACTTCGTGACCTCCCGCTCCTTTGCGGATACCGCCTGGAGTAAAACGGACTCCTTGTGAGCTCAACCATTCTACAGCCTTGTGAATATCATCTACCCAAAGTCCGATATGATTCAGCTTTGGATCGTTCACTCTTGGGCTTTTGGTCGGATCCACAGGTTCCATGATATCTACTTCTACAGCGTAAGGTCCTTTTCCCATCTGTAGGATGTCCTCATCTACGTTCTCTTTTTCACTTCTAAAAGAACCGATGTTTTGCAATCCGAGAGTATCCACCCAAAATTTTTTGAGTTTATCCTTACTGTCTCCGCCGACTGCGATCTGCTGCACTCCCAGAATTTTAAACGGTCTCATAATGCCCTATCTTTCCTTTTTTTCCAAATTCTTTCCCTCATAGAAAAGAGCAAGGATTTGTCCAATCGGATTAACGAGATTCCAAAGAGAAGGTAGCCTCTAAAGGAAGGTGATCGCTGGATTCAAAGGCCTCCCCTTCTTTTAACACCACATATTCTTTTTTAGTTAAACCTTTAGAATAGAACATATAATCTATAGTTCGATCCGGCTTTGCAATCTGAGGATCGTTAGGCACATGGGTATAAAATTTTTCCTGATTGGGTCCGTTCAATTCCTCCAAACTTGCGGTCGAATCCCATTTTTTGAATAAAGGAGCGATCTCTTCGTCGTCACTATAGAAATACGCTCCGTTAGGATGTAATTGTTTTCTGGAAAATCCGGGAGGAAGAAGATTAAAATCTCCGGCCAAGACCCATTCCGATCTTTCAGAATCCAATTTTTCTAACAATCCAGATATGAATGCAACCTGCTTCTGCATGGTATCCGTTCCCATAGAGAAAGCGTCCAAATGTGTATTCAAAAGTACCAAAGGTTTTTTATCTTTTACTTCTATGAATGCTTCTAGGACAGCCCGTTTTAACTGCATTTGTTTAGTGATCGGATCTGCAGGAGGCGTGGGGAGTTGATGGCGAGAAGCGGAAAGAATTTTATATTTACTGAATATAGTGAGTTTCATTCCGACGGAACCCATGATCTTTGGATGGGGAACGAAACCCGCCTTCCAATAAAAAGCTTCCGTTTGACAAGGGTATCTATCCGAAAGTAAGGGAAGAATTCTTTCAGATTGATTTTCGGAGTACGTTTTTTTAGCTCCATCATCCACTTCTTGAAATAAAACAAAGTCAGGATCTCTTTCTAAGATTACATTCGCAACTTTTTTAAGAGTAGATTCTATCTCCTGCCTGGAAGGTCCAACATCCGGTCCGGTTTCATCCGGAACGTCATACCAAAACACTCTATTCCTTCCCGCAAAATATTGCACGTTCCAAGATAATACCTTGATCGGCTCCGAAGACTCCAGACTAGGAGCACCGTCTTCACATTTTACTCGGGCTGTTTCCAAGTCGGATGGATGGAATGTGGAAAAATAAACCAGCAGAAGTAATAAAGCGAAAACACTTAATAACACCAGAAGGATTCTTTTGAATAATTTCAAGACTGCCTCATCTATTTATTTCGTTTCTTGGCCTTCCTTTCTAATGAAATTCCCCACATTCGTCCACAATTTTAGAGTTTTCAGATACAAGAATCAGAACGGAAAGACTTTCCCTTTTTCAGGGGATAAGAAACATTGGAATCGGTCCCATGCAGAACAAATTTCTAATCCTATTCTTTTCTCTTTTTATATGTTTTAGCCTATCTCCCTTGTTTGGGGAGGAACTGGAATTGCAGATAGTTCTCAAAAATGGAAGTACAGGCGGACCGGGCTCCGCAGAATCGATTCGTCTATTCGCTTTGGAAAGACAGATGATGCCCTTGCCTCTTCCTGAGCAGGGTCCGGTAAGAGGAAGTTTTAAACTTCCTAAGATCAACGCTCCGGATGGACTTCCTATATTGCTCCAAGTGACTTATAATGGCGTAAATTATAATAAGATGATCCCTCCGGTACCGATGATGAGGTCCCGTCCGCAAGAGGTCACAGTTTACGATAAAACCCTGGATCGTTCAGTAGTCAAAACAAAGTCGCTTCTACAAGTAGTGAGAGAAAAAGACGTATTAGTAATTTCTAAAGTATCTATTCTTACCAACAATACTATTCCTCCTAAAAGTTTTCAGAACCCGAACGATCCTTTAGAAGTTTACGTTCCGGAAGAAGCATTAGAAGTAAGCGCCCAATTGACCCAAAGCACGAATAAGATGGCGATCCCCATCCAGTTGACTAAGGGGAAAAACGGTTGGGTGATCGACCGGGCAATTCTTCCTGGAACTTCCCAGTTGTTTGTGAGTTATGTGATCCCTTCCACCAATCTATCTCCTACTCAATTTAAAGATAGATTATTATTCGAAAACCAAGAAGGAGAGAAAGTGATCTTCTCCAAACCGAAAGACATGCAGGTTTCCTTTATCGGACAAAAGGGGACACGCCCTGTTTCCGTGGACGCTCCTCCTGATGTGAATTCGAATATAGTCAGCTATGCCGGACCTCAATATGAGATCACTCTTTCCGTGATCGGGGGAGAACCGATCAATGAAACTGCTAACCAAGAAAGAGAGATCAATAACGGGAGCATATTCGTCTCCACCGAAAAAACAATCTATGGTGTGATTGGAATTCTTTCTTTCTTATTCTTCCTTTCTTTTACGATCACTTATAGACTTAGAAAAGAATAAGTAGTAGGATCGATACCTGACCGGATGTTGGAATTCCAACATCCGATTGTGTCATTTCTTCTTTGCGGCTAATTTCTTTTTAGGGGAAGGCTTTGATTTTGCCGCTTTCTTAATACTTGGCTTTTTAGCGGAAGACTTTGCCCTTTCAGGAACCAGAGAATCCATAAATTCTTTGATATCCTTTAGGACCTTCTCTCTTTCTCCCGCAGGCTCGTTCATAAGTTCATGATAGAAACCTTTATAGGTCTTCATTCTTTTATTTTTATAAACTAAATGATTATAAAATTCCAAACTCCCGGCAGGATCTGCAATCCCGTCCGCTAAACCGTGCAGAATGAGGATGGGAGTCCTTAGGATCGCCGCCTTTCTGTTCGCAATCGCTCCCTGTTGGAACAATTCGTAACCCATAGAGAACGAAATTTTACCATGAACTAAAGGATCGTCAATGTACGCCTGGACAACTTCAGGATCTCTACTTACCAGACTTGTATCTAAGTTTGCGTCCAAAGTGGTAGAAGGTGCAATCTTACGCAAAAAACCTGCTACAGAGATCTGAAATCTTTGGAATGCAGTAGTAGGGATCTTTAATGCAGAAGAGCAGGCAACAACTCCATAGATATAGTCCTGATTGATCCCTTCTAAGGCGTAACGAATGACCACCACTCCACCCATCGAATGGCCTAAAAGTAGGATCTTATCTCTCTGCTCTCTTTTGCGTACCTCTTGCACAAAGTCGGCAAGATCGTCTACAAATGCTTCGAAACCGGAGGCGTGACCTCTTTTACCTTCCGATTTACCATGACCTCTTAGATCCAGACCGTAAAAATTTACATCGCTATCCTTAAAATACTGGATGAGGTTGGAATACCTACCGCTATGTTCTCCGAATCCATGACAAAAAACAATTACACGATTTGCTCCGGATTTGGTCCACGCTTGGGCGTATAATTTGGTATTGTCTCTGGAAGATTGAAAGAAGAATTCTTTATGTTGGTAGGCCATGCTGTTTGGCTCCATCTAGGTTAGGGGCGGTATCCCTCGTAGTCGGACCGAAGCTATAGACAAGTAAACGTTGGGTCAAGTATTTATTCCAAAACGGAAGAAAGAGGATGTTCTAGGACTAAAATCGGACCTTTCTTTCTCTCAAAGCTCTAACAGTAAAATCACATTTTCGTTGCCGATTCCTTTTCCTCTCACCAATCTGTCGCTTTACGTGCTTCTTATGGAAGCTGACATTAAACAGAAACACAGTGGAGAGAATTGGATGTCTCAACCGACCTCGGAAAAAAGCCTGCTTCGATATTTCGGATTAGGCGAACTTGCCGCCCATGGAGGAAACGCGATCCTCGCCTTTTGGATGATCATGGGAATGGCCTTCTTTCTATTCGCGGACCAAAACCTGATCGCGCCGAACCTCAGAAATATAGCCGGCTCTTTCGGGATCACGGATCAAAAAGAGATCGATTGGAAATTGGGAGGACTTATCCCGATTTGTTTCTTCGTTTTAGGAGGATTGGTTTCGGTTTACATGGGTTATCTTACCCAAAGATTTCCTAGAAAACCTTTGGTTATCGGAACGGTATTATTGGGAGAGATCCCTTGCCTTCTTTCCGGATTCGCAAGAAACTACGAAGAATTTTTAATCCTTAGGACTCTCACCGGTTTCGGCTTGGGAGGGAGTTTCCCTCTTCTATTCTCTCTTGTAGGAGATTATTTTTCGGATAAATCCCGCTCTACAGCGGCAGGTTATCTTTCTCTAGCCATCGGGCTCGGAGTCGGAGTCGGCCAATTGGTAGGAGGGACCTTAGGTACAGAGGATCCGATCAACGGATGGAGACAAAGTTTCATCTATATGGCGGCTCCTTCTTTCCTATTCATGCTTGTTTACGGATTATTTTGCAAAGAGCCTGTCAGAGGCGGAAGCGAGAAGGAACTGGCAAACCTAAATCCGGATTCTTTGGACGTGAATTCTGAAGCGGTCCGTTTAACTTGGAAAGATATCAAAAACATTTTCCAAAGTAAAACGAACGTCGGGATCTTTATGCAAGGAATACCGGGCTGCGTGCCTTGGGGAGTATTCTTCGTATTCTTGAACGACTATTACGAATTCAGCTACGGTCTACCTAAAGACCAAGCGTCCGCGTTAGTGATCTTCGCTGCATTAGGGATCTTTGGCGGTACATTTTTCGGCGGAGTGATCGGACAAAAACTTTATGATACGAATAAAAAGTTCCTGCCGATATTCTGCGGAAGTTCCATCTTACTAGGTATTATCCCTACATTGTATTTACTTTATGCAAAGAATATTGCAGGAAGCCCAATGTTCATTTTTATTAATATTCTCGCAGGTATTATCATTTCGGTAACCGGCCCGAATGTTAGAGCATTGATTATAAACGTCAATCCACCTAAAAGTAGATCTTCCATGTTCGCACTTTACAATCTAACTGATAATCTTGGAAATGGACTCGGACCTGCAATGGCAGCGTTGATCCTTACAGTATTACCGGACAGAACCCAGGCATTCACGATCGCGATCCTTTTCTGGATACCTTGCGGACTCGCTTGGTTCTACATTTTGAAAAATTTCAAACAAGACGAACAAAAGATGCACGAAGAGCTGGCAGCCGAAGTCGGCAGGATCAAAAGGACGGCTTAATTGGAAGAACAAAGCACCGAGTTATATTTATTTGATATAGAAGGGACAACCACGCCGATAGAATTCGTGCACAAGGTCTTATTCCCCTACTCGGTCCAAAACTTTCAGACATTCTTCTCGGAAACCTCGGCGGAAACAGACTTCGCCGAGGAGCTAATCCTTGCTTCTAAAAATGAAAAGGAATATACGGAAGAAGTTTCCAATTCTCCGGAATCGCTTACTAAATTCTGCAAATACCTAGTATCCAAAGATCGTAAATTAGGGATTTTGAAAGAGATCCAAGGAAGGATCTGGAAGAAGGGATACGAATCCGGAGAACTAAAGAGCACAATTTTCCCGGATGTCCCTCCCTTTTTAGAAAGGATCAAAAAATCAGGCAAACGTGCGGCAGTATATTCTTCGGGAAGTGTTGAGGCTCAAATCCTGATCTATAAATACTGTGAAGCAGGAGACCTAACGATATATTTCGAAAATTATTTCGATACGGCTGTTGGCGGAAAAAGGGAATCCTCAAGTTATACCAAAATTTCCGAAAAACTTTCTATTCCTCCTAAATCCATCGTATTCTTTACGGATATAAAAGAAGAAGCGGATGCGGCTACAGAAGCAGGAATCCGATCCATTCTACTTTCTCGGCCAGGAAATCATCCGCAGGCAGAACATAAATACCAGGTGATAGAGAACTTTGCTAAGATCTTAGCATAGGTATATTTATATTTTTTAATATAACTTGTTCGCCTTCCTAGATTACATTGCCACTCTTTTATATAAGATCGCCCCGAGCGAAACCGCAATGCAGGAGGACAAAAATAAAATACCAAGATCTAATCCTAGATTAAATGCGGAGGGAGTTCCTAACATAAAAGTCCTAAGTCCGTCGATCACATAGGTAAGAGGATTTACATGTGACAGTATCTTTAGCCAATCCGGCATTATCTCTATCGGATAAATCGCGTTGCTTGCGAAAAAAAGAGGCATTGTGAGTAATTGTCCGATTCCCATAAATCTCTCCCTTGTTTTTACGAGGCAGGCAATAATAAGGGAAAACGTGGAGAAAAAAATCGATCCTAACAAAACAAAGCTTAAAACTCCGGCTATGCTAAACAAGTCCCAGCGGACAGAAACTCCCAAAATGAAAGCCAATATATAAATGATCAAAAGGATCGGCAAAGTCCTAAGTCCTGCAGAAATTGCCTTACCTAAAACGATAGACGCTCTTGGAGTCGGTGTAGTAAGCATCTTTTGGATCAAACCTAGGTCCTTCTCCCAAATGATCGCTATTCCGGAGAAAATCGAAACGAATAAAACGCTTTGTGCAAGAATTCCGGGAGTCATAAAAGATATATAGTTGGTTCTTCCTGCCATCATAGGCATCTTTGCAAAAACCTGGCCGAAGACCAAAAGCCAGAGAGCTGGCTGAACCGATCTGGTCAGAATTTCGGTAGGATCATGAATGACCTTTCGAATTTCGAGTTCAGTTATGACGCAGGTCTTTTTTAAAAAATTTAAGATCATCCGTTTATCCTAATCGCCTTGCAGTCTTTCTTTCTTGATTTATCGCATGTAAGTTTTCATCGGAGTCGTTCAAATTTTCCTGCGCGTAATGAATAAAGACATCCTCCAGAGTTTTTGAAGAACCTCCGACGGATTTCTTTAGCTCATCCGGAGTTCCGACAACTGCCAGTCTTCCCCTTGACATTAATGCGATCCTATCACAAATTTTATCGGCTTCATCCATCAAATGTGTGGTCAAGACGATCGTACTAGAATATTGTTTTTGCAAATCTATAATGTGCTCCCAAACGACACTCCTGCCTATGGGATCCAGCCCTACGGTAGGTTCGTCCAAAAAGAGAACTTTAGGTCTATGTAAAGTTGCCTGAGCGATCTCTAATCTTCTAAGCATTCCCCCGGAATAACTTTGCAATAATGATTTTCCATACGCTTCTAACCCCATAAAATGTAGGCTTTCCTCCACTCTACGCTTTCGCTCGGAAGAAGGAATATCGTAAAGTTTGGCGAAAAGCATAAGGTTCTCGTATCCGGTAAGACTTCCATCCACGGAAATCATCTGCGGAACATATCCGATCATCCTACGGATTTTTTCCGTTTGCCCCTTAAGATCGAACCCTCCGATAGATGCGCTTCCGGATGTAGGAGGTAAAAGTGTAGTCAACATCTTGATCGTAGTAGTTTTACCCGCTCCATTGGGTCCGATCAAAGCGAAAATTTCACCTTCTTCGACCGACAAGTCGAGTGAATCTACCACAGTAGTTTTACCGAATATCTTAGTTAAACGATTTGTCTTAAGTATTATCATATGAAAAACGAGTCCCGTACCAAATACAAAGTCTCTCTTCACCGCCGGATTTAGTCTCTCGAAAACGATTTTATGGATGCTCTTTTTGCATAAAAACCCTCAAAATTCGGATACTGCACTATTCCATTCCGACCGAAAATAAAACCATGGCCCTAACCCGACCTGTGCTCATCCTTTGCTTACTCTGTGTAAGCCTCTCTTCCACATTTTCTAGAGAATTCGTGTACGCATTTAGAGATGTGGGAATGCCTAAAAACTCAGGAAAAGACGGGATGCCTAGAAAAGAAAAAATGGTCTTAGTTGGGGAGACCATTATGTTCGATAAGGTCAAACCGATCGAATACGAAGGAAAATACAAAAGTTTCGAATTAGGATACGATACCAGACCGGATATAGTCACCGTAAAAGTGCATTACGATCCAGGAATACGCCCTGGACAGATACTCTATCTGATCGAAAAAGATTTCGATCATGAAACATTCAAAGACGGAAGTATCGTAGGACAGATAGAAGTTAAATCCATCTTCCAAACCGCATTCACAGGAAAACAATTACGAGGGGTCGGGTATTTAGGAATGGCAAAAGAGAAGGTCCTAACCGTTGCCTATCCAGTCTCCTCCGAACTAAGCGGCCCCGCACTAGTAGAACGTAAAACCGGAGATTATCATTTTACAAGAGACGAGATCCCAGAGGCAATCCAATCTTACCGTAAAGCAATCCGTCTAGATCCGATGTCCCCAGTTCCACATTACAGATTAGGAATATTATACTTAAGCGAGGCAGGGGTCGATTCCAAAGAGCCTGTATGTTCCGGAATACTCCCCATGAGCGCAGGAGCGGAGTTTTTTTCGGCATGGAAAAAGAGATCCAGATTCGACTCCGACCAAGACTTGATCCGATTCTCTAGAGAATATGTTTCCTTTTTAAATTGTAAGGCGGACCAGGCTCCTAGCTATTCCAAAAACAGTTTCGTTCCGGAAGAATTAGAAAGAGCGCAAGAAGTCGCTAGAGAAGGGTTTCGACTTTCCAAAACAGATTATGAACTTTTGATCCGAAGCGCAGAAACCTATTATAAATTATATGTTTCTTATTCTTCCGGGAAAAGACCCAAGGGAAGTATATCTCCGGAAGAAGAACCCAAACTCAGAAATCGTCAGGAAAAATCTTGGGAAATCGCCCAGAAACTTTTAAAAGAAGCTGGGCTGGATAATATCACGGATTACAGACTTCATAGACTGACTTCACTTTTATATGGGAAGAGATATATGGAGCTTTCAGGAGGAGCAAAATCCACCACGATCAGTGATGAAGCAAACTTCTTAAGAACGAAGACCGTAGAATCTATCCAAGCGTATAAATTGCATAGACCGAAAAATGTTCCGGGAGATAAGGATCTCCTAATATTAGAAAAAGATCTTGGACTTTAGCACAGGATCTCAGGTCTAAAAATCGTATGTTTGGGACTCCAACATAGTAACTTTGAGATAAAATTTAATTCGAACCTGAGCGTTGGAATTCCAACATACGAGACTAAGTAATATTAGTCCTCTATCTTCAATTTTCCGCTCTGGATACTTTCTTCAAGCGCTCGAAACGTATCTCCGTATTTTCCGACGATATTCCAAACGACAAAACCGTCGCTATCGCTATCAACACTGGCTTCGATCTGAGCCTTGATATAATCTTTCAAAGATTTACCGGAAGGACCAAGACTCATTCCGAAACCTTGGATCCAGCCGACCACTTTCGTAGTTGATAGGGATCTCTTTCTGGTATTCTTCAGACCGTCATAGACGGTTTGGTAAGGATTTGCAATACGCCCCGGTTGGCCGTAAAAATGAGAAGGATACAACATAGGATAGATCACATCCACAAGCTGGGCAAAGTTCTCCACCTTCTGCCCGATCTGATCGTCTTTATTAAATGGAATCCTACCGAAAATATCCGCACCTAGGTAAGGAAGTTTTTCGCATTGGTTCGCCTCTCCTCTGATCCGATTCACGATCTCGTTAATATTACTATATTTTTCCTTCAAAGAAAGGTCGATATCAGTGATATCCGCATAACGAATATAATCCAGTTGAACTTCGGGAAACCCGGAAAGACAAGCTCTTCTCACATAACCGAAGATAGAATTCAATTTTTCCGGACTAGGATACTTAGTCTTAAGTCCTCCGTCAAAATTTACGAGCCTTCCCACGGGATAAAAACCCATTTCCTTGATACGCGAAATCTCTTCCTGTGAAGGGGTTTTAGGTTGAAGATCGATTACCAGAACATTAACGCCATAATCGGAAGCATTCTTTAATAAGGAATCCCATTCATTCTTACGGGATTTATCCGAAATCAAAGAATTATTTACATATAGACCGCGATAGAATTTAGGACGATCCCCGTAAGTCCCCTTGTTTGAAGGTCTTGTAAAAAACTTTTTAAGTTTCTCTTTTGGAGCTTCCTTTTCGCTTTCCATCGGAGTGTTTCTGGAAGAAAGTCGTATCTCCTTCTTCTCCCTTTCATTGGAAACGGACTGGGGTTTGGTTTTAGTCTCGGGAGAAGATTCTAAAACGGGAACTTTCTTCGTATTAGAATTATCGGGATAAGGGATCGTGAACTCTGCACAAACCGGAAAAGCGGTTAGAACTAAAATAGGAAAAAGTGAAAACGGTTTGCGCACAAATTTACTCCGGATCTATATTAATAATATCGAACCGAAGACCTCGGTACTTGTCCTCTTTGTAGGACTTCCGACAAAAAACGGGAGCAGAAAATGAAACTCGGCTACGCCTATGACGATACATTCTTATTGCATGAGACCGGTACTTTCCATCCCGAATCCCCGCAAAGATTGGAATCCATACTCAATCGACTATATAAGACCTCTTATTTTAAGGACTTACATTGGATCAAACCTAACAAACTTCCATTAGAACTGATCGATCCAGTACATAACCAAAGACACAGAGAAAGATTTTCAGTCATCCAAGGAAAAAGAGGAAGTTTCGACGGAGATACACCGTATTCGGAATCCAGTTTTGATGCAGCACTCTTAGCAGCCGGAAGCGGAGTCGATCTAGTAAACAAGATCAGATCCAATGAAATAGAATCAGGGATCGCGCTCGTCAGACCTCCAGGTCATCATGCGGAAACCGGAAGGTCCATGGGTTTTTGTTTGCTAAACAATATCGCGATCACTGCAAACTATCTACTTAGCCAAGGAATCGAAAAAGTCTATATACTGGATTGGGATGTACATCATGGAAATGGTACCCAGGAAATATTTTACGACTCGGACAAAGTATTTTTCACGTCACTCCACCAATATCCTTATTATCCCGGAACAGGTTCAGTCCATGAAAAAGGAGAAGGTAAAGGACAAAACTTTACGTTAAATATACCGCTATCTATGGGCTCCGGAGATAAAGAATACCTACATTACTTCCAAGAAGTAGTGGTGCCTTCCGTGTTGGAATTCCAACCGGAGTACGTATTAATCTCTGCCGGCTTTGACGGACATAAAAGAGACCCGTTAGCGGGCATGAACCTTAGTACGAACGCGTTCGCAGAATTCACACGATTGATCTTATCCGCAACAAAACAGATCGGCTCCAAAACAATATCCTTCTTAGAAGGAGGTTATGATCTTGGAGCCTTGGCCGAAAGTGTTGAAGCTCATGTAGCTGTCCTTGCAGGTTAGAAATCCGATTTCTTTTTTATTTCCGACCAAAAATTCCTAGAAAAATTGCCGCTTACCTCCTGCTTGGACCGATATGAAAATCATGCAGGAACTTTCCTCAAACACCGACCTGGCCCTGCGATTCAGAAACTACGTGATCCTATTGGACCGACTGATGAGAGAGGTCGAAGAGGAACTCCAACAAAACCAATCGGTTCGCAACGAATGGTCCGAATGGCATTCCAACTGGAAGAACGCTTGGCTATCGCCTACCGGCAACCCAACTTCCTCTAATCTAAAAGAAAGATTCTCGGTTAAAAGAAGACTAGGTTAATTTTCAGGGCGGTTCCTCGCTTCGCTCGGTCGGGCTACTACGGGTTCGCGCATTCGCGCTCATCCGGGCTTCGCCCGGACTAAAAGCCCTTCGTATCCCTTCCGCACGACCCGTGTAGAGAGCGAGGAAACGACCACGCAAGTGAGGGCCTACCTTTTTGTAGGAGCTCCCACAAAATCACTCCCTTTAATTGCTTGCAAGAGTAGCAAAACCTATATACAAGTCCCGAAAAATAGGTTGAAATTATGTCTCTTAAACTGTTCCATCGACTGAGAGGATTAGAATGGGGAGACGTACGCAAACAAAACTTTTCGTTTTATTTCTACTCTTAGGAATTCTCACACAGTCCGGATGGTCCGAACCCCTACCCAACTTTGGACTGAAAGAAAAAGAAGCCAAGACGTTCTTCAAAAGAGGTCTCGCTTACTATAACAAGGGCGAGTTCGCAGCCGCCAGAGAGAATTTTGTCCGTTCCCTCTCCATCAAACCTGATTTCGTTCATCCAAAATTTTTTCTTTCGGAAACATATTATCTTAGCGGAGATTGGCAAGAGAGCCTTTCCGAACTGGAACAATTAGAATCTTCTAATAAATTAGATCTGATCAGCAAAAACCGTTTAGATGCGCTTAGATATAGGTTAGGCGGCGGAAATAGAAAAGATAATTTAGAATATTATAAATCGATTCTTGGAGACGACCTTAGAAGATTCCGTTTCAGAAACCCAGCAGACTTAGCAGTAGACGAAGAAGGGTATCTTTATGTGGTAAGTTTCGACACTGCTAACGTGGTTAAATTCGACGCCAATGGTTCTCCTATCGAAAATTTCAAAGGTTCTTTCGGCAGAAATTTAGAAGGCCCGGTCGGGATCAGCATCCGAGGTAAATCAATCTTCGTTGCAGATTATGCAGGAGATAAAATTTACGAATTCGACACCAGAGGTTCTTACATAAATCGTTTCGGTTCTACCGGAAAAGATCCCGGAAGTTTTCACGGACCTGCAGGGCTTTATTTTACGAAGGAAGGATTTTTGTACGTCTCCGATATGGGAAATAATCGGATCCAAAAACTTTCCAGAACTGGGGAACCTCTCCAAGAGATAGGCGTTGGGATCTTAAAACAACCTGCAGGAATCAAAGTCAATAATCGTGGCGAAATTTTTGTAGCAGATCGAGGAAACAAAAGACTGGTAGTGTTCGATCACGAGGGAAATTTTTTAAAAGAGATCAACAATCCTTCGTTCAAAAAGCCCAGAAATCTTTCTATCAAAGACAATAAGGTTGTAGTAGCGGACGAAACTGCGGGACTTTTTATCTATGACTCTGTTTCTAAAAATTGGTCAGGCTTTGATAACTTTAAGGATTCCAAGAATACCGTCCGAAATTTCGACCAAGCTTTCTCAGTCACTTTCGATTATACAGGCTCCATGTTTGTTGCGGATTTTAACAGACATAGAATAGAATCCTTTTCTCCGAAAGGGCAACTTTCTTCCAATTTAGATCTAATTGTTGAAAGGACCATCAGCTCGGATTATCCGGATATTTCTTTGGTTCTTCATGCAAAAGATAGACACGGGGTCCCGGTTAAGGCAATCCCTCGTGATTCTTTCCGCATCTATGAGATGGACAATCTTTCTCCTTTAATCGGTTTGACCGATATGAAAAAATACAATAATAGAATAAGCGTTTCCATCGTTGCGGAAAATTCCCAGATCGTTTCAGATTCTTATGCCACAGTCGAAAAGGCGATCCGTCCGTTTTTATCCGAAATACGAGCAGAGGATAAAATCCAACTTTTACGCTCAGGTAAAGATACACAGACCGCCTACTCTTTCGGAAAAAGTATGTATGATATCCTGAAAGCGTTACGCTCCTTTGTCCCGGAAGAAGAGTCCCAAATCGGGAAATCGCTTCAGAAAGGTATTACGGATTTATTGGATAGTTTGGGCCCGAGGGCAATCATAGCGATCGTTTCCGGAAAGGATTCCAAAGCAGCATTCACACAATTCTCTCCCACAAAGATCATTCGTTTCGCAGTGGTCCACGATATCCCGATCTACTTCTTATGCTTGGGGGAAAACGGAGAATCCGTTTCTGTGTATAAGGAAATCGCGGAAAAAACGGGAGGAAAATTCTTAACAATTCCTTCCGGGGGAACGGAAAAGAATCTAAGAAGTTGGATAGATTCTAAGAAAGACAGAAGGTATCTTCTTTCCTTTAAAAGTAGGATCAATCCGGACGGAATGGATGTCTATGTTCCCGTGGTCGTTGAGGCTATCTTCAGAAATTCTAATGGAAAAGCGGAGACCGGATTTTTTACGCCATGATATTCGGATCCAAAACCTCAAATAAATATATGAACTTAAAATTTCTTTTTCGGAATTTTGCGGTTCTTTTTGCTCTATCTTTCTCCTTCTCCCTTTCCTCCAAACAAACCATAGATTGGATCAAAGAAGGGGAAGGAGCTTTAGCGTCCAGAAATTATCCCGCTGCTTATGATTCCTTTAGAGAAGCAGTGAACTTAAATCCTCTTTCAGTCCGTTCCAGATTGGGATTAGCGGATGCTGCATTAAAACTTCATAAAGAAAAAGAGGCATTACAATCTTTAGATAAGGTTTTGGAGTTAGAACCTAAAAACAAAAAGGCAGTTCGCGAAAAAGCGATCACACTCGCGAAATTAGGACGTTATGAAGAAGCTTTTTTGATCCTAAAACCGTTTTTGGAAGAAGACAGATACGACGCCGATCTATTTCCGATCTATATAGAAGTACAACTTGCATCTGGAAAAACCCAAAAAGCAAGTTTTGAATTTCATTCCGCATATTCCAGGATCCCTAAAAATAAAGAAGTAAAGACATTAGAAGCTAAGGTAGAAGCGTTCGACGGGAACTTTACAAAAGCTGCATATCTTAGAAACCAATTGGAAGCGGAAGCCTCCGATGATCCTGGGATCTTTTTAGAATCCGGAAAATTCTTATTGATCTGGGCGGAAAAATCCCAAGGAAGCAAGCGAGATTCTAAAATTGCAGAAGCGGCTGAAAAATTCGAAAGATCCGTTTCCTTGCATCCGAACGAGGAAGAAGCACTTAAACTATTGGCAAAAACCAGGATCTATTTCGGAAGATACCAAGAAGCGGAAGAATATCTAAATCGCTTATTAACTTTATTTCCGAATTCCACGGAATATCTATATTTACGCTCTTATGCAAGATTAAAAAAAGATCCTGCCTCCAAGGAAGCAAGAACAGATTTAGAAAAATTAATCTCCTTGGATGATATAGATCCGATTGCAAGAAATAGATCGGAATTATATGCGTTAGAGAATCTACCCGAGGGAAATTCTCTAAGAAGAACCTTAGGAGAATATAGACTCCAAAGATACAGAGCGAATAAAAACGCATTCTTATATGATTTAGCTTGGTACCATTTAATCAGGGCCAAGGAACTTCTTCCGAACCGTCCCGAAATCCTGGTCTTAACATTAGAAGAATATAAAAGAAGAGGACTTTTCCCAAGTTACTTTAACCTACTCCTACTCTTAAGAGATAAATTCCCGGATAATAAAAAATACGGCTATTCTGTGGAAAATAACCTAGAAGGCTTTAAAACTTCATTAAGTTATCGGGAAGGTTTAGTAAAGATCGGAGAATTCGGGATCCAAGAAGATTACGGCAGGACTCCTCCCGAAATACTCGTTTTCGATCCGGACGGAGAGGATTTTTTGGCGAAGCACACCGACCTTCCCGCTTTGGCAGGAAAAATTCTCCGCCATTTCTTAAATTCCGATCCGAGAATACGTAATATTGACTTAGACAATATTAGAAAATCCGAAAGTTTAGAATCGGAGCCTTATTCGGGAGCAATCCATAAAACGGAAAAAAACTATTCTTCCATCAAGAATTCCAAAGGTGAAAACGTTCGCTTCGTTGTGAGTGGAAAGATCTCTTTCCAAGACGGTAATTTACGCATCGAGTGGAGTCTTAGAGATCATAAAGAAGAAAAGATATTAGGCAAATTTAGGATCTATGCTAAGGGCAGAGATGCTCTTGCGGAGGCAACTTTAAGAGCAAGAGATAAGATCCTGGCCTTAATTCCGTCCAGCGGAAAAGTGCACAGAGTAAAAGAAGATTCACTGATCGTAAATGCGGGAATCATAGACGGACTCAAAAAAGGAACTACTGTCTATTTCTTCAACTCGGCGACTCTGCTTGGGGAAGGAACAGTTACGGAAGCGGATCTTTACACGGCAAAAGTGATCCCCAAAAACCAAGATGCAGTCTTAAGAAATATTGCAGTAGGAAACAAGGCTTACTGGAAAAAACCGGAGACTCCTCCGTCTAATTAAATATATTTCAATTTTTTAATATTGTAGGATTTATTTTGATCTTCATTTGTCGTTCCGAATTCGACTGCAAGGTTTCCGAATTATTCGGATTTCACGCCGGCCCGGATGGATTTTCCGCTTTGGTAGGCTCTTCCAAAAAAGCGGAAATTATTTCCCCTCCTGCATCTTTGGAACCTGGCTCAAAGGCGATCGTTAGAATAAAAATTTTTCCAGGAATTTCCTTTCGGTGGATCGCCTTGCATACCGAATTAGAATCGGAAAAACGTTTTGTTGATGTCCAAGAATCCGGACCCTTTGCAAAATTCAAACACGAGCATATATTTATAACCGGTAAAAATTCTTCCATCTTAGAGGACAGGATCACTTGTATTCCGCCTTGGTATGCAAATCACTTTCTGTTCGAACTCGTACTTGAGAAAATCATGAAGGATGAATTTCATACTAGGCATAAAATTACTGCAAGGGAGATCGGCTGTAATTTCAAGACAGTGTTCTGTGGGAAAATAATAGAACCCCAGTCCTAAGCAGAAACTTTTTCCTCCGCCAACAAAAGTCTTTTACCTCGACAAAATCTTTTTTCCAGAATCCGCCAGGGATGCAAAGGGCCTCTGTCCGAAAGGACGAGTCCGCAGCAGCCCGGTTCTCTCTTTGCAAGGAGGCGGGCCAAAAAAACACTTGCTTATTAATAACGATTTATCATTATTGAAAAATGCGATCTTTGGTGGGAAGACAAAAAAATGGGCTAAAATCCTTTTTTGCTCTGTTCGCGTTTTGCGGCGGACTCTTGCTTACCAGTGCCCACTCCCATGTGGACATATCCGAAAAGGGAATATTTTCAAAACATTCTCTAAAAATTTCCTCGGATTTTTGTTTTGTTTGTGTTCACACTCAAATTAATTCCGGAGCGGACTTCGTTCAAGGTCCTAAATCGGAACAACCCGTTCTAGAATATAATGAATTTATAATTTTCGATCTTATTCCTGTTCAATTCTCCCAATCGGGGATTTTGAGAGGACGCGCCCCTCCTTATTTTTCCTAATCTATCTGCATCTACTGTTTTCGGCGGCTTTCGTATGTTTGATCCGCTTTGAATTTTATTTTGTATATGAAGAACCCGACCTCAAAAGGTCCGGAGTTTAGGAAGAATGAAAAGTATTTTATATAAATTTAATGTATTACCGATTTTTATCGGTTTATTTTTGCCTTTTTCGGAAGTTTTTTCCCTGGATGTAAACGTTAGAGGTATTCTTAAAGATCCGGAAGGACGCCCTATTTCGGGCGCCAAATTGTTCCTTACGGAAAACAAGTTTGTGTCCAGATCCGGTAAGGATGGTAGTTTTGAGTTCCAGCACGTTTCTCCTGGAAACTACACATTAGTTGTTTCTGCCCCGAATTATGAACTGAAAACGGAAAGATTCGAAGTGAAGGATCTTGATAAAGTTCTGGATATAGTTATAAAACCTTCTCTCTTGGAAGGTATAGCGATAAACGTCACTGCTAAGACCTTAGCCTCCGATTTTTTATCCACTCCCCAGCCTACTACGGTTTTGGAAGGAAGACAGCTACAAAGGTTGAGAGGTCAGAACGTTATGTCTGCCTTAGAAAATACTCCTGGAACCACAACCTTGACTACCGGGGCCGGAACTTCTAAGCCCGTGATCCGAGGTTTGACCGGCCAAAGAGTTTTGGTTATGACCGACGGAGTAAGACAAGAAGAACAACAATTCGGCGACGATCATACCGTAGATTTAGATGCGTTTAACGTAGACAAAATGGAGATTGTTAGAGGACCTGGATCCGTTCTTTACGGTTCGGATGCTTTGGGCGGTGTGATTAACGTAATTCGCTCCAAGGCCCCTACTGCAAAGGACGGAGCTCCTCTCCTGGGCGGAACGATTTCCACAAATAGTTTTTCTAATAATAAGCAAGATGCGGGCGCAATTTCTTTATTCGGTTATCATAAAGAAACAAACTTTGGCTATAGAGTCCAAACGGATACTCGAAAGGCTGGAAGGATCACCACCCCCAAAGGAACTCTCCCAAATACAGGCTTTCATGAGAGAAACGTGAATGCTTCCTTGGGAACGGACGGTTCTTGGGGAAACTTCTACGTTGATTCTTTTCAGAGATACCAAGAACAGGATTTGTACGATAACCCGAATGAATCTCCTGGTGCGAGCGCTTACCAAACTGTTCTTCATCAGAAAACTCATATGCATGCGTTCTTCATTCTGCCTTTTGTGAATGTGGAACTGGATGCTGCTTATCAAAGAAACAATCGAAGAGAGATCGAGGATAAAAATCGATACATTCCTATTCGGGATACCCTGCTTGATCCATCCATCGATTCTTTCACAAAGGCAGCTTCCGTTTATCAAGTGAATAAATACGATTATAAGCAGGGCTTAAATCTTTCCTTAGATACTACGACTGCAGATGCAAAAGTTCATCACAAAGAGTGGAAGGGCCTGAAAGGTACTGTCGGTATTTCCGGTATGCAACAAAAAAGTAATACCATCGGGACCGAGCCCTTGATCCCAGGTTACAGTTTGAGCAACGTCGGATTTTTCTTATTCGAAGAATGGAAACTAGGAGACTTTAGTTTTTCAGCAGGTGCTCGGACAGATAGAAGAAGTATGGACATCAGAGCCAACACAGATCTGGGAAATCCGGAACAGACCCGAAATTATTCGGCAAGCACAGGGACTCTTGGAACTGTCTGGAGATTTGCAAAAGATCTTTCTTTAGTCTTGAATGCAGGTAGAGGTTTTAGGGCCCCGACTCCATTCGAGTTATTTGCCAACGGTGTTCATGAAGGAAGTGGCAGATTCGAAATCGGTAAGGATAGTTTAAGACCGGAAACTTCGTTGAATTACGATGCTTCCGTCCGTTTTGCTAACGATAAATTCCAAGCGGAGTTAAGCGTTTTTAGAAATAAGATAGATAATTACATTTATTCCGTAAGTGCAGGTGCAATTGATCCGGATTCCGGTCTGCCTGTTTATAGATATAGGCAAGATACTGCGAAGTTAGAAGGAGGAGAATTCAGTTTTCAAGCTCAGGCTACATCTTGGCTGGTGCTCACCGGCGGGATCGATATCTTAAGAGCTACCATCCAAAAAAATATCCCTCCTGAAATTATCCTGAATCCGGGGGGCACCGATCCTAATTCAGTATATTCGGATATTAAGAACAAGTATCTTCCAAGAATGTCTCCGAACCGAGGCCGTTTAGGGCTTAGGTTCACTACGGATAAACTTTTCGGGATTTCCAAACCCTACTTCTCCGTGAATGGCACTTTCGTTCAATCTCAGTATAAGGTAGATAAATTAGAAACACCAACCCAAGGTTATAATTTATATGATGTAGGCTTCGGCGGAGAAATTCCGGGTTTAACGAACGGGACGGAATCCGCGACTTTCGATGTTGCTATTCTGAACATCTTTGATAAAGAATACGTTAATCATTTAAGCCGCTATAAAGAATATGCCTTGAATCCGGGGACAAATGTCACTTTTAAAACGACGATCCCGTTCACATTGATCTCTGAATGAGGAATTTTATGGACTTCAGACACTTTACACTTTATTTATTTTTAATATTCTCGTTTTCCTTCTGCACTTCCGATCCACAGACTAAAAAGGAAAAGGAGGATTATCAAAACCAGTCCTTAATTTCCGCAGCATTGAACGGAAATCAAAGATCCGACTGTGTTTATTGTTCGGACACCAGAGCCTTCGAAGGAAATTGTTCCTGCTATAAAGATATCCCTGTTTTTTCCTGCGCAGGGATCCCTTCCGGTAAAGGCAAATCGAATTCTTATAAGATTTCCTGTAATGAGTTAGTGGAATTGGGGACTTGGAGCCAAACTTCTCCCGATTCTTATTCCTGTACTTATCTGACCTGCCCTCCCGAAGCATATAGGGCAGCATTTACGGAAGAAGGGAAATAGCTCAGTAAATCGGAAGCCCAGTATTATAATCGATTGTGGTCTTTTTATAGGAGCTAGCCAGAAGGTCGGAAGAAATTAAATAATCTGCAGACCTCCTATTATTCGCTATTGGAATATTATAAAGTACTGCAATTCGTAAAAGAGCTTTAACATCCGGATCGTGAGGCTGAGCGGTCAATGGGTCCCAGAAAAAGATCACCACATCTATTTCTCCGTCCACGATCTTAGCGCCTATCTGTTGGTCCCCGCCGAGTGGTCCGGATAAAAATCTATGGACCGGCAGATCCGTCTTTTCATGAACAATTTTTCCCGTGGTGCCTGTCGCGTAGAGATGATGTTTGGATAGTACTTCTTTATGGAGTTGCACCCATTCCACTAGATCTTCTTTTTTATTATCGTGTGCGATAAGCACGATACGTTTAGTTTTCGGGACTTCGGCGCTTTGCATATTCTGCTCCTAAATCAAATTCATCGGAAGGCGTTCCGAATGAAACCATTTTTATGGTTTATCTCTATAAGTGATTTCCCGATCTTAGTGTTAATGAAACTTGTTAAGCTTTCATGCTTAAGATCTCTGCTCTTATTTGCATTGATCATATCGTCCCCCTATTTATTTTCCCAAGAAGATCCTCACGATCGCCCTAAAAAACTGGAAATCCTGATCCCTGAATCCGCGAAGGACGGCCCTTGGAGTGATGACCCCAACGAATTCAAGGATATCGATTTTTTAGGGGATTTTTCAGAAGGCAAATCCAAAGAGGCCTTAGAAAAAACGGAAGAGTATTTCTCGGCTGCCTTGGACGGTTTCAGAAAAGTTTCCGATAGTATCAAATCCAAAAGAGAGAAAGAAGAAGGTAAAGTTTTAGATTCGGAAAGATTCCCTTGGCAGAGAAAGACCAGACTGGAAAATGCGGAAAGAATTTGGAATAGGGAACTTACAAGAGCGAGATTGGATTCAGTCAAAAATCTTTCTCTCGCAATGAAAAACCTTGATAAGATCGCAAATCCAAATATTAGAAAATCCGAATCTTTCCTCGAATTGCAGGCAGGGGTTTATAGAGAATTCATTAAACATCAGTATGCGTTAAAAAACTTCAACCAGTCCGCAGAGTTTTTGGAGAAATATATCTCCTTAGATCCTAAGTTTAACGACGAAGCGGAACCTCATCGCATTCTATCTCATTGTTACGAAAGGCTTTATCTTTCCGCTAAGAAGTCCGGCCATCCGGAAGGAATGGATTATTATAAGGATAGAAGAAAAAAACACGGAATCTTATACGCAGAAAAGACCTACGGTAGGAACTCCTACGAATTTAAAAAAGTTTTGGAATTGTTTTCTAGAGATTGAGGGCGAAATTACAAGCGAAAAAGTAGCGTGTGTAGGAACTCCTACACGCACGTGATGTTTCCGTTTGTTGGAATTCCTACATAAGGTAGTGGTATAAAATTCTATTGTAAGTTCGAGGGAATTATGGTAATGGGGAATTTGCTCTCCCACTGGCCACTCCCCCCTCCCTATGCAGGGTGGGGGCGATCTCCGCTCCCATGTTGGAGTTCCTACACTAGTATTTAATTATTCTCAGGCAGTCCTAGTTCCTTTCTGAGACGTTTGTTTTCCTCGACTAGCTCTTTAATTTCCTGTTCGGTGTATTCGAATAGTTTAGTATGAGCTTCGAGGATATTTTTCATTTCAATCTCTTCTATGCTCGAATATTCCAATGCTCTTTCTGTAGCTTTTTTCAGCTCAAGCGCATGTTTTAATTCCATTGTTTTGAGATTGTCTATGATCTCGGAAACTTTCAATCTTTCGTGAAGAGTCAGAAGTTCTTGGTTCTTAAGTTCGTTCACCCTTTCGATTGCTTTATTAATATCTTCGTTGTTTTTCTTGATCTTTGCTTCAAACTCAAGGATCGCATGTAAAGCGGCATTCGCCTTATGCGCATCTTTATATTCTTTGTTAGCGAGCTCGAAAACTCCCTCGAAAAATCCCACGTTCGCGAGACAGCTATTCCCGATCTCGTTAGCTACCATTTTAAAAAATTCGGTTTGGATCACTCTGTCCAAAATGATCCGTAAAGATCTTGGCTGGACCGGATTTTCTAAGACCTCTGTTTTACCTTTAGGGGAAAGTTTGTTGTAAATTTCTTCCGCCTCGGGGGAAGAAATAATAGTAAGCGCAACAAATGGATGAAGTTCAAAACGTTTTAGGAAATCTTCCTTAATTTCCGACCATTCTTTCAGGTTAGTATTCACATAGAATACGTTGATATCCTGAGCATCTAATTCTATCGATCTGTAGTCTTTTAACTGAACCTTACGCAGCTCGATATTAATTCTCGGATGTTTCCATATATGTACGGGGAATTCAGCTCCGGAAGTTATGTGCCAAATATTCGCGGTTTTCAAAGCCGACTCTCCCCCTTACTCGACGCCATACATAGGACGCCGAAAGCCGTTCCCGTCCTTCTAAAAAACGGAAATCAGTATCGATTTTATCGATTTCTCCATAAGGATAATTTTTTGAGTCCCTCTGTCAATTTTGTTTTTAGGGAAGAAAGGGGTCCTTCTATCCGGGCCAAAACGCGGACAACGGGGGAAAAGAACTTAGTTAAGATCTGAAAGAAATTTACTACAGCGGGCGGAAAACGCATATCGGTTCGTTTTAACATAACAACCGAACCAATGATCGCTATCGCAATATTCCCACTCCACGGTCCCAGCCAAACCGGAAACTTGGAATTTTCGGAAATATTCGATCCGAATGTGAAAAGCGCCCAATACACGATGATCAAAACTACGGCCATCGTAAAACTCATCCCTTTTCCGGAACGCTTTACTACGAGACCTAAAGGCAAAGACACTAAGGAAAAAATAATACAGGAAACAGGAATTGCATATCTTCTCTGGATCTCCACATCGAATTGAGAGACCCTTTTTTTAGCTTCTTTCAATAAAGTAGTCAGCTGAAGAACTATGGTCACGCTCTGAGATTTTTGAGCGTCCGAGACTGTAGGATCATTCATAATATTCGGCAATTCCAATTGTAACCGCAGAACTCTATCTTTTAAATTTTCAGAACCGTCGGAAGGAATTCCCATCTCTTGCAAAATTTCGAGTCCCGGGATCTTTTCCAATCTCCCAGCTTTGATATTATTTCTAATATCGATCAAAGTCAAAAGAGTGAATGAACCTGGATCCACGTTGATGACCAGACTTTTTTTCTCCTCGGTCTTCGGGATGTTATAATCCATCTCCCCCTTTCTAAGATCTCCCACGGAGAACTGATGCTTTGCTCTGTCCCATTCTAAAATCCAAGCGTCCTTCAATCGGATGGATTTTTCGAATTCTCCGTCAGGTCCCTTCTTCTCCACTAAAGTCCCTTTTTTAGCGGATATGATTTGTGTAATATAAGATTCTCCTAATTGAATAGGACGGCTCGCAGCTCCCATGGAAAGAAGAAACGGATCTTGGTTTTGCGGAATAAATACTGTCCATTCGCGGATCTGCACACCGGAAAGTTCGCCAGTCTTAGCGTTCACACCTTCCGTGTACATTGCGATAGCTTTCTCGGAGCCTGCATTTTGCACTTGGTCTCCTGCAAACTGTCCTGGAGTTAGTGCAAGAAGAGGATTATAAGCCAAAACCCATTTATTGAACTCGGTCATTTTTCGAGTATTGATTGGAGAAAGATAGAAGCAAAAATATGCAACGACGGCAGCCAAGAATACACCGAAGCCGACAAAAACTACATAAATCCTGGAAAATCCTATACCTGCGGAACGTATCGCGGTGATCTCCGAATCACCGGAGAGCCTTCCCGCTGCCATCACGCCACTCATCAAACAAGCGAGAGGTGCAGTCGTGGGAAGAATATTTCCCAACAAATAGCCGAAATAGTCTAGAAGGCGGAAAGGATCCACACCCTTCCCGACAAAAAGACCAATCATACTCTTGAGTGCGATGGCCATATAGATACTAGTAAAAAATAAAAGTGCTACTAAAAAGGAAGGGATAATTTCCGAGAGAATATAGCGGTCCAAGATGGGTATCCATCGCCAAAACTTCTCTCGATCTGTATGAACAAAAAATCCGGGAGGAAGGTCAGAAACGTTATGCACCCTTACAGAACGTAGGTCTTTTCCTTCGGCCACTTTTCCTGCGGCTTCCGTTCCAAAACCTGTGGTATCAGTCCGATGCACTGCTTCGGACTTTTTTTTCTTAGGAGAGGAATCGCCTCCCGAAGTACGGGAGTTCTTCTTCACTCTATCACCTCTCCTTTAAGAGTGGCGCTGGTAGCAAAATTGATCTTTACAGATACGGTTTTTCCGATCAGAGAATCAACATTAACATTCTCGGGCAATTTAAAAACGGTCATTCTTCCGCAAGGAGTACGGCCGCAAGCTTCCTTAGAGGACTTTTTAGAGGCGCCCTCTACCAAGATCGGAAAAGTTTTACCGATCCTTGCTTTATTCTGCTCTGCAGAAATAGAAGTTTGAAGATCCACCAATTTGGTAAGACGCTCTCCCTTAACCTCTTCAGGCACATCGTCCGGATATCTTTTTTGAGCGATTGTACCTTCTCTCTCGGAATACTTGAACATAAATGCCATGTCGAAGCCAACTTTTCGGACCATGTCCAAAGTATCTTCGAATTGTTCATCAGTTTCACCGGGAAAACCTACAATAATATCTGTTGTAAGTCCGACATTCGGAACGATTGTTTTGATTTGATCTACTACTTCCAAAAATTCTTCTTTGGAATAGGTTCTTTTCATATTCTCCAATACATCCGTATTTCCGGACTGCAATGGAAGATGAATATTAGGACAGAATCTCGGATTTTCCGCCATAAGTTCCAAAAGGTGCATTGGAAAATCTTTGGGATGAGGAGAAGTGAAACGAATTCTTTCTATATCAGTTTCTTCTAATAGAAGTCGAACAAGTCCTGCAAAATCAAAACCTTCTGACTTATATGAGTTCACATTTTGCCCAAGCAGAGTAAGTTGTTTTACCCCTTGTGCCACAAGATCCCGAGTTTCCCTTACGATAGAATGAGGATCTCTACTTCTTTCTCTTCCTCTTGTGTAAGGTACCACGCAGAATGTACAAAAATTATTGCATCCCCTCATGATAGTGACGAAAGCCTGGATGCCGTTTACAACTCTTGGCTCTATCTCATCATAAGTTTCGATCTTAGAAAGACGCGTCAAAGACACAGGTTGTTTATCAGAACGAATTGTTTGTATCAACTCAGGAAGAGTTCTGTAATTGTCGGGACCGACAACCAGATCCAAAGGAAGCTCCTGATGAAAAAGATCGTCTCCCAGATTTTGTGCCATACAACCTAGGACACCGATCACCAAGTCAGGATTTCTTTTTTTGAGATACCCAAGACTTTGGAGCCTTCCGTAAATTTTTGCATGAGCATTTTCACGGATCGCACAGGTATTTAAGAAGATAACGTCGGAAAGTTCCGGATCGGAAACTGTCTCGAACTGAGCGCCTTGCATCAAACTGGACACGATACCCGAATCATATTCGTTCATCTGGCAGCCATAGGTCTCTATATAAACCTTACCGGCCTTTTTTTCTACTTCAAGCACGCTCATAGGTCCAGTTTTAGAGAAGGAAAGACCCTGTCAACCCGCTCGAAACCTTAAAAAAAAGTTTCCTTTCCTGTCGGGATAGGATCATAATCAGAATTCTCTTAAAGACAACTAAGATGAATCGATTCGGAACAGGACTTAGTCGTAAAACTGATTATTATGGATTATTGGGCCTTTCCAGGGACGCCTCTCTCCAAGCTGTGGAAGAAGCTTTTCGTAGATATGTACAAAATTTAGGAGAACATTCATGGGTGCCTTGGAAGGACTCGGAACTGCGAGATGGCGCCGAGGCTTACTATCATCTATCAGATCCCCTCAGACGAAAACGTTATGATTCTTCTTTGGATTATGAATTAGTGCTTCCAGATCCGGAAGGAGTGCCGGAAGAGTTCGAACAATATTTCGAAGTCCAAAAGATTTCCACACCTAAGGAATATGAGAGACTATACAAACAATTCCTAATGTTAAAATACGAAAGAGAGGATAAACTTTGGACCTTCAGAGCGACAGTATATTTTATATTGGCCTGTTTTTCCGTCTTGGTGCTTTCTTCTCTTGTTTTTGTAGTACTCCAAAAAAACGACTGGCTCTCTACAAGCGCAGACCTTTTCTATCGTAGATGGGGACTCTTATTTTCCTGCACGTTTATGGGAACGGCATATACTCTGTTCCGAGTATTCTATCTGGAAAGAGTGATCGCACAAAGAGATAAAAAAAGAGAAATAGAGCAGAATGAAGAAGTCTCGGACATCGGATCCTAAAGCCTTAACAGAAGACGAAATACAATATTATTACACACTTCTTCAAGAAGAAGTCACGGAATACAACTGTGGAAGTTTATGCGCTCCTTCCAACGGCGGAATCCCAGTTTGCTGCCAAGCAGACAATGCGCTCCCAGCATTATACAAAGCTGAATATGAAATGTTATCCAAAAGAACGGACTTATGGAAAGCATATGTCCCGATGACAAGAGAAGAAAAAAAAGAATTCGCTGTTTACGATCATAGGAAAATTACATTTTGTGAATGCAAGGGAGTGGCTCATTGCGAAAGAGAAAATCGCTCCATCAGTTGCAGGACTTTTCCATTAGAACCTTATTTAGATACAAGAGGAGTCTTAGTCGGACTTGTTTTCATGCAAGAATTCCAAACAAAATGTCCTTTAACTTCTAGAGCGAAAGACGTCCGACAAGAATTCGTAGATAACCATTTCTTATTTTGGGAAAAACTTCTGCTTAGAGTTGAATCGGAATACGAAGTTTATACAGAATCTAGCAAAGCTTACCGCAGAAAGAGGAAGCGCACTGGTGTTGAATTTCCTATTCTATATCCAAGCCACCTAAAAGGTAAAGAATACTTGAAGCAGTATATCTGATTGCGATGTTAGAATTCCAACAAGGATTAGAGTTAAGAAATTTTGTTGTAAGTTTTAAGGAAGTATGATAATGGGGGAAGACGCTCTCCCACGAGCCACTCCCCCCACCCAATGCAGGGCGGGGGCGCCCTTTAACCCCACGTTGGAGTTCCAACATACTACTCAATACTCAAACAAGAACCTAAAAGTGTAAAGTTCCAAACCTAAGACCTGAACTTCCAACGAATTCGGGCCTTTTTGAAAACAGGATTCAGAAAATGCTGCTAAAACCTTTTTAGTTTCTTCTTCATAAGAATTCCTATGCTTCAATTTTGTAGGGGAAGAAGAAGATTTAGAATTTTCGAATTTGTGTTTTGTAATCTGATTTTTACCGTCTCTTCCGCCTCCTTCTTCCACAGGGAAGAAATAGTAGGTGTACGGAAATTCTACCTTATCCTTTCCTTCACATTCTCCAAGACGTATGCCTATCTCCCCCAAAGTATCCACAGGACGATAGATCGTATTGGGACGAATATCCACCAAAAACACACGTTTGCCTTTCGGGTCCCAACCCAGGTTCGGTTCCAATAGGCTTTCTTTAGATTTAGATATAGTCGTATTATTATTAGGATCTTCTAATATATTTTTTAAAATTTCGCCTTTAACTTCCCAAACACGAACATCATACGCGACTCTCTCTCCGTTCGATCGTTCTGCTCTTCCTTCTTTTTTATCCCAGGAACTTTCCGGCAAATATTTACGTTCTAAAGTGGTTTTGCAGGAAACAGCAAACAATATTAAAAATAAAAGGATAACTTTCATTTCTACGATCCTCCACGACTCTCCGCCTCTGCGTGAGAATTCCCCGCGCCTCTTATAACTCAGTGTCTTCTATTTGGAGACCTTAATAGATATAATCTCTCTGACCGCTTTTTCCATTTCGGATTTCACTTCCGGAGTCTTTTCGATCACGTATGCATCGAATAATGCAGGTAAACATTCAGGATCGCCGATGATCCGAACGGTGTCGATTGCTTGTAAACGAAGAGGAAGATATTCCTTTTTATTATTAGAAGCGAATGAAATTAAGGCCGGAACGGAAGTTTTATCTTTCAATTCTCCCAATGCCTTTAAGAGAGAAAGTTTGACCTCGTTCACTTTTTCTTTTTCGAAGATACGCTTAAGTTCGTTTGTTCCAGGATTGAATCCTAATTTCCCCATTACTTCTGCAGCGCGAGAACGAAGACCAGGGTCCTTATCGCCATCCAGAACAGTAAGCAATCCTTGACCGCCACCGTGAGCGCCGAGTTCCAATAATAAATCGATCAATCTTGCTTTGAGACCAGGAACAGTCTCTTTTACCAATTGTTCCGAAACTGATTTAGCTCCTTGTTTATCATTCAGATAGAACAATGCCTCTGTGCAGATTTTTCTGAGATCCGGATTCGGCTCCGTGATCCCTTTATAAAAAAGAGAAATGTACTGCCTACTTTTTCTATTCTTCAGGATCTCCAGGCCGTGCAAACGAACATCTTCGTCCGGATCTGCAGCCGCCATACGCGGGATATTTCCCCGGTTATCTGGTATATTATTTTTATTTAATACTGTAAAAAATCTCCTACGTAGAGCAGGAATATCATCCGTAGCAAACTTATTGATCAGATTCTGAACTCTTTCGTCCTTGATCCAGATAGCAGACTCTAAAAAATATTCTCTGTAAACAGGATTATTCGAAACTGCAAGATCCAAAACATGAGGCATGGCCCGGTCATCCTTGATCCCTTGCACATATCTATAAGAAGATTGTCTCACTTCAAAATCGGTGTGAGTGAGTCCGGCGATTACGGCATAGATCAGTCTTTTTTCTTTTTTTCGATCCGCAAGTTCTAAGATCCTAGTTTGGATCTCTGTGTTTCGAGTGTTCTTAAAAACAGTATCAAGCTCGTTTGCCCAGCTTGGAGCGAGAGAATCTAGATCTTCTAACTCGGAAAAGAGAGCCAAGGAAGCAAAAATGCTATCCTCTCTCGCGTCCGGTTCTGAAATAATTTTAGGAAGTTCTTTTACCAGATCCAAACGATTCTTGGATTTGATCTCGGAGATAGCTCGTGCCTGGGATCTTCCTTTAGAAAGAACGGATTCCTTAAAAGGATCCTTTTGTTCTTCGGCGAAAATATTTCCGCCGAATATGAAAGTGAAGAATAGAACCAGACAAAAGAATGGAATTCTTTTCAGAAAAGACCGTCCCTCTTGGAGGAATCCTCCAATGCAGCCGTCGCGGCACGCTTATTATCGTAAGCTTCCGTATTGGACGGATCTAAGTCTATTGCATTTTGGAAGGAGCGAACTGCCTTTTTATATTCTCCGTTCTTGTAAAATGCAACTCCCAGATAATTATAAGCGGTAGATGCAGTCTTAGGCTTTACTTCCGATCTTACGATCGCTGTCAATTCTTCGATCGCCTTTTCTCGATCCAAAACGGAATTGGAATCCAATAGGATTTTAGAAAGGACCAAACGTCCTTCGTAATCTTCCGGATCCATATGCGCGGAACGATATGCTTCGTCTTTGGCTCTGTTCTTCAGATCAGGATCTTTCGACTTATTGTATAGGAGTGCGAGCTTCTTATGAGCTTGCTTGATCTCATTTGAATTTCTGGATCTATTTAAGACCTGCAGTAAGATCTTTTCTGCACTCGAAGATTCTCCGGTGCCCATATAAGCTTCCGCGAGTTTCAAGGCCACTTTATAGTAATCTTCTTTTTGTTTAAAGAGCGCGGAATATTCTTCGATCGCTTCTCTATAAAATTTGTTTTCTAGATAATAATCGCCCAATGCTTCTTTAGGTTTGATATCGTCCGGATCCAGATAAGATGCTTTGCGGAAATTTTCGATCGCCTGTGTGCCGTTGCCTGTGTGTTTGTATACGAGACCTAAATTATAATATGCTTTTGCATTTTTAGGATTTAGATCCAGAACTCGGTTTAGATATGTGATCGCTTCTCCATATCTTTCCATTTGGTCCAGGACCACGCCTAAGTTCAATAATGCAGTCTCAGTGAAACTATCACCTGGAGTGGAATCTACGATCCTTCTGTAAGTTTCTTCCGCAGCGAGAAGGTCTCCTTTATTATAATAAGTTTCCGCGAGTTGGAATAATAGATCCAAATTGTTCGGATTATATTTCAGACCTTTTTGGAGCGCATTGATAGATTGCTCTCCTTGGTTCAACTGTTCGAAACCTTCTGCAATAGAACGGAATAACTCAGGATCGTTAGAACCTGCCTGGTTGGCGAGTTCCAGATATTTTACGGACTCTTCCAACTTGCCGTTCTTCTTCAAAACGATGGAAAGATTATACAATGCCTTTGCATCGTTAGGAGTTAGGGTTGCCGCTTCTCTAAAATAATGTTCCGCGGAAACATAATCTCCGCGATTATAGGAAATATTTCCCAGATAAGAATTAGAAAGTGCCGCGAGTTTTCCACCTCTCGCCCTCATCACCACAAGCTTGAAATGTTCTTCCGCCTGAGGGATCTCTCCTTTTTTAAAATAACTTAATGCAAGGTTATATGTTAGATAAGGATCGTCAGGAGAAGAGGAAAGTCCTTGTTTATACGCATCTATCGCTGCATCAGGATCGTTGATCTCATTGAAAAGATTTCCCGCCATAAGTGCGATCCTGGGATCATTAGGCGCAATCTCTCTTGCTTTAAGAGCGGTACTTCTTGCGGCGGAGTTCTGCCCGCTATGAGCATAAGCTAAAGTTAAATTATAATATGCGTATACGTTATTCCCATCCAGAGTGATCGCCTTCTGCAATGAATCTATTGCCTGAGGAAATCTTCCGTCCTCGTCGTAGATCACTCCGAGAACAGTCAAAGCCAAAGATTTCTCCTGGCTTGTGGCAGGACCGGTTAAAAATTCGGTACAATAATCGAATGACTGCTTTCTATAATTCTGTTTATATAAAGTTACACATTTAGTTAAAAGTGGATTGTTCGTTCCGTCGGGTAGATAGGGTCTTTGTAATTCTTGTGCGAGACTTCCCTTTGGCATAAGAGGGGATTTGCCGTCCGCAACTCCATTCGTACCGAAACCGGGCCTTCCTTCTCTAAAAAAAGAATACCAAATCGCAAGACCGATCAAAAGGAGGAGAGAAGCAGCTAACGCTCCCCAAGCAAATGCAGTCGGATTATAATGACGCTTAGGACGAAACTCTTCCGGTTCGTCCCCATAATAGTAGGAAGGTTTAGGTTCTTCCGTCTCCAGGAAGATTCGGTTCTTGCGGATCGGGTTTTCCATGTCGGTTCGTCTCGTACTGAAGGATGGAATCCAAGATCCCGTTAATAAAAGGGACCGAATTCTCGCTTTCAAATTCCTTAGTCAACTCGACCGCCTCGTCGATGGTGACCCTTGGCGGAATTTCCTTGGAATGCAATAACCCATAAATGGACAAACGCAGAATACATTTGTTCACCGGGGAAATTCTGGCAAAATCCCAATTTCTCGAGTACTTCTTGATGAGAGTATCGATTGTTTCCGCGTTTTTCACAACACCATTTATGATAGAAACGGCAAAATCCCTTTCTTCCGTTTCTATCTTTTTGTCGTACCAACGAAATTTTAGGACCTCCGATAAGGCGGAATCCACCAATTCCAATTGGTACAATGCCATTAATGCGATTTCGCGGGACTTCCGTCTGGAAGAAGACATGATTAGAGAAGCTTAAGAAGATTCGTCATTTCCACCGCAGTCAGAGCAGCCTCGTAACCTTTATTACCTGCCTTGGTACCGGCTCTTTCAATGGCTTGCTCGATCGTATCCGTGGTCAAAACTCCGAAAATTACAGGCACAGAGTGTTGCACTCCGATGGAACCTACTTTTGCGGATTCTCCGGCAACAAAATCGAAATGAGCGGTAGCTCCTCGGATCACTGCGCCTAAACAAATGATGGAATCGTATTTTTTACTTTGAGCGGCTTTGGAAACCACGATCGGAAGTTCGTAAGCTCCCGGGATCCTTACCACAGTGATATCATTCTCTTCGACTCCTGTCATGCGGAGTCCTTCGAGTGAACCTTTTAAAAGGCTCTCGACTATGAATTCGTTAAAACGGGAGACAACAATACAATGTTTTTGTCCCTTTCCGTCCAGCTTGGCTTTCAATTCTTGAGGCATCTGTTTCCTGGTTGCTTCTTATATCGAGAAAACACAAGTTACCCTGAGTGGCAACCGGAAAAGAAGCTTCTAAATCCAAATTCTGCATATTCCTGGTCCTAATAGGACTCCAGTTTTTTACCCTCTCTTCCTGTGAGACCATCCGATCTTTCTGGAAGCCCAAAGACGCGTTTATAAAAAGTCTAGATCTACCGGATTGGGTTCTAGAATCCTCCATCAAGCTGCGAATATTCAACGATTCTCCTAATGTAATCAACCCCGAAGACGCAATGCCGGAAGATGATATCGCTTCTTACGGAAATCAACTCAGAGTATTACTCGCAGTTTCGCCTGCAGCCATGAGAGACATATATGAGATGGCGGGATGTTTGGACGGAAGCGATCTTATAAAAGTCCGCGGTAACAAAATGACGGACAGCGGAGAAGACATCTGGTTCGGAATGTGCAAAAGTGGAGCCCAAGACGCAATCGTGTTCCGAGTATTAGAGATGGGAAACAACCAGCTCTATTATTTGTACGAAGAGGAACTCGTCAAAACCTGGGACGAATCCAAGAAGAATGCAAAAACGAATCCAGACAAATCCATGAGGCTCGCTACAAAGATCATTGAACATGAACCTGCTCATCCGGGCGCTAGAAGATTATTGGGAAGTTTGTATTTAAAAAGCGGTTATTGTCCTGGAGCGGTTCGCAATTACAGGATCTATTTGCGGATACTTCCCCACTCCGCCGAAAAATCTAAAATAGATTCTCTACTCAAAAAGAGCTGCGGAGAAACTTTGGTCCCTAAAAAACCGGAACCAAAAGAATTTTCCGACGAACTTCCTACGTTAGAGGAATCCGGTTCTTAGAGACGCAGAGAGTTTAGCACGCAGAGACGCGAAGACGCAGAGTTTTTTATAAAAGTACAAGCAGAGTTTCATATTAAGGACCTGTAAATTGGAGAGGTCCCCAAATGAATCAATTAGATCAAATTACCGGAGAAATCATAGACTCTGCTTTCAAAATTCATAAGACGATTGGTCCAGGTTTATTAGAATCAGTGTATGAGATGATTCTATTCCAAGAACTTACAAATCGTAAACTCCAAGTCACAAATCAAAAATACATCTCTTTCGAATATGAAGGTATAGTCTTTAAAAATGCATTTAAAGTAGATTTATTAGTAGAAAGTAGCGTCGTTATAGAAGTTAAATCCGTAGAAAAGACATTGCCTGTTCATTCCAAACAAGTTCTGACTTATCTTAAATTAATGAATTTGCCTGTTGGATTATTATTAAACTTCGGAACTGCTTTGATGAAAGATGGGATTTCTCGAATCGTAAACCATTACGAACCCTAAAGCAAACCTCTAAAAATATATCTCAGCGGCTCGGCGCCTCTGCGTGGGAAAACTTGGCGTCTCCTATTCCTCAGCGCCTCAATCCTTAACACGCAACACCAGAGTGATCTTGCCGTCTGCTTTTTCCACAACTTCGAAACCTTCTTCCCTTAGAGTTTTTTTGATCCGATAAAAGCCAAGGTTCACGACTTTAGGCGGGTCTGATTTGCGGGAAGTAGAAGAGAAACGATTTGCAGAGGCATCCATCACTATTTAGTTTCGGCTCCAAGAAGGTTCGTCTTGACCTTGACAGAAAGAAAACCTTTTCCTAAATGAGAAAGAGATGAGGCGATTTCTTGCTCTCGTATTGTTTTTAATCCTAGTATCCCTGGGGATCTGCGCCTTCTATTTTCAGGAATGGTTCGATTCTCCCGGATTCCGTTGGGTCATTTCTAAGTTTTCCTTTTGGGTATTTCTGTCCGTTCTGATACTTTCCGCCTTGGCAATGCTTAGGATTTTCAGAAGGGCCAAAAAGGCGATCCATTCCCAAAGACAAGCCATCGAAAAACATTTAAGCGGAATTTTAGAAGAACTGGTCCAGGACTCCCAAGCATTAAGCGAATTCTTAAAGATAGACCTTCCTCAAATGGAAGAGCGTATCAAAGTCTCCAAGGACAAACTTCCTAAAGAGATCTATTCCTCTTACACCTCAAATTGGACCAAGATCAGAACGGATGCAGAGGCTTCACTTAGAGATCTGGAAACTCTTCCCTTAGAACCGGACTTTGGAGAAGAAAAGAATCGCGCAGTCTTGGAATATAAAGATCTCCTAAACAAACACACTAAAGCCAAATCCATCTTAGAAAGGGTCAGATCAGATCTTTCTCTATTAAAAGAAAAACTAACGGAGAAAGGATGTTGAGAACTGTCCTTCTATTACTCGCTGCCTATTTTATATCCAGTTGTTCTTCTCTCCCGGAAACAAACTTTTCCGTTGCGGAGTTAGCTTCCCCCATCCATCCGCTTTCTCAATTATTACCCAAGGATAAAAGTGTAACTTCTTTATCTATTCTTCGTAAAAAAACGAAGGTCAGCGGAATACTACTCCATCATACTAAGGGACTTTCCAGCGAAGAATATATTACAAAAAGCGCAAATTCCGGATGGTTAGTACATTATATCATAGATAAAAAGGGCAAGATCTACGGGGTAGAAGATCCGGGATCTGCTCTCATCAAGGCCGCGCCAAAAACGGATGCAAGTATGATCCATATCTCTTGGGAAGGAGATAAGGAAGATATACTCAAACGTCCTCTTCAGAAAAAATCCTTACTCTATACTATCGCAAAAACTTCTCAAGAATTCGGGATCCCGGTTACAAATTTTGATGTTGGTTCGCGTTCCGGAATATTCACGCATAGCCAGGCTAAGAAAAAATTCGGCAGCTTCTTAAACGGAAGCGATTGCGGAAATGAGAATGTACTAAAAGCGCTTCTCGAAGAATTAAAAGGTTCCTACTTCTCAGAACTGGAATGGAAAGACAGATACGGAGAATGGGTTCTTCGAAAAGAAAAGCCGTTCGTAGGACAAAACGGAGAAGTCAAAGAACCTAGCTACGATAAAGGCCGTGGAGTTACTCCAACTCCAAAGGCAGAGTTGGAAAGCATCGAAAAAACGGCGGACGGACTTCTTCCGGAAGAAAAAAGACTGAAATACAATTATAGAGGGGCAATCACCGCCGATTGTGTAGTCTTACATTTCACGGCGATCAACGACTATGATGGAACCTTAAGAGTATTAGAAAAACGAAATTTAGCCGCCACATTCCTTGCAGATAAAGACGGAAAAATTTACCAATTACTGGATTCCCCTCTTCATATGGCCGCTGCCGCCACAGGCACAAACCGAAATTGTTTCCAAATAGAGATAGTAGGCAAGGACACTGAGATGTTGCTTGCAAATCCTGCACAGACCTCTGCGGTTTCTAAACTTGTACATGAACTCTGCCAAAAATACCAAATTCCTTTGAACAACCAAAGGATAGAATCCCTGAAAGGAGTATTCTCCCACACTCAGGCCAAGAAAAAATGGGGAGGCTCTATCTTTCTGGACGCTCAGGACTTCGATCCGGGCGAACCATATATGAAAAAAGTAATAGAGACCTTAGGTGGGACTTACTATTCTGAAAAAGATTGGTATGATCGGAACGGAGAAGAATGGATCCTTCTTTTTACCGATTTTCAGCCTTGATCGGGCGATTTTTTACTGAAATTCGATCTCCATCCCTCAATTCCACCATACCGCCCAATCCTTTTCTCAAAGGAGGAACCCCTGCGCGAGCGCTATGTAATTTTTGCTTTTCAGGAATATCCGATTTCTTCTGACGAAGCTGTGTAGGCGTTTTGCCCGTTACTTTACGAAATGCATCGTTAAAGGAAGATTTTGAATTAAATCCTACAAAATAGCAGATGGAAAGAATATCCTGGTCCGGTTTTTCTTCAAGAAGGTTGACTGCTTCTTCTATCCTGAAACCGTTTATATAGTTATGGAACCCGGTTTGCAGATGTTCATTTAGGAATTCAGTCAACTGGTACGGTTTGATCCCCAAGTCTTCCGACAATGAATGAAGTGTCAGCTCCGGATCTCGATATAGCTTATCTTCTCTCATCAATTCTTGGATCCTAAGCTCTAATAGATTCAGATCTAGACCGATAAGAAGTGATTTTTCATACTTCTTCTTTCTTACTTCTCTAGTCAAAGGAGCAAAGAAGTCCGGATATCGAGCAGGGGCCAAGAATAGAAGGGTGACGATCCCTGTAACAAGAAGCCCACCTACCCTAAACATAATGTCCAGGCCGAACATGAATCCGAATACGAGCGAGTACATTGCAAATACCGTAATGGTCGCCAGAATAAAAATGAATCTGATCTGGGACTTTAGTTCAGGAATAGAGATCACTGTTAATAACATTCTATACCTAAATCCGAAGTAAGCGGTGGTAAGCGCGGTAGTTAGGAAAAAACCCCAAGAAAGATAATGTTTATATCTAATATTTCTAAAGTCTCCCAGGTCGGAGATGATAGAATCCCAAGGCCTTCCGAAAAAAAATATCTCTCCTAACAGAAAAAGCCCAGGCACAAGAAAGTGAAGTCGAATGTCCCTATATAATGTCTGGTTCGGGTATATCAAAGAATGTGTATATAGCAAAGATAAGGGCCCGATAGCCGAAAAAGAAGTGAGTAATAAGAAGATCGCATGAGGATAGGTCCTGTCAATCTCCAAGACAACATTCGCAACTGTAAATAGTATGATCCCCAACGAAAGAAACAGAAGTGCTCCAATCCTGTCTTCTCTGCGTTTTATAGGCGGTATTAACTTTTGGACCACCAATAAAAAGGAAAGTACACTTCCGAAGTAGAATATAGGAGTTACCACTTCGGGATTTAACATAGGCGGTATATTAAGAAAATACCTAGGCTTGTCAAGTGTTCTCATTCGAAACAAACGATAGAACGATTTGAGATCCAATAAAATAAGTGGAAAATTTTTATTTCGAACACTTGCATTTATCTTAATTTTTCCAAACCAAATCCGATCCTCTCTTATATCTTACTTATTTTATAATTTTAGTTTTTTAAACAACTGTTCGAATAATGAAATTCGAACGTTCGAATTCCGTGGCTCGGACGACCCAATTTTTATTATGGAGTATTCTTCTCCGCCAGAACTGATCCGGGATCTTTGTATGCCGGACTAGGGAGCGGAAAAATGGAAATGCAAAGAATACGTGCCGCAAAACGTTATTTGCGGTACGCCTTGTTAGGGATGGCTGTGTTAGCTGCGGGTTGCCCCGTAGGAATTTTTACGGAATTCCCCAACCAGGAAGAAGTATGTAAATTCGATCCGATCCGAGAAGGAATTCGCGCAGTGTCCGCATCTTCTTTCCCGGAGCCGGTACTACAATCAGTGTTGGTAAATGGAAATCTTGTATGGCAAGATGTAACGGATGGGCCGGCGTACCCAACTCCGACTCTTAGCCCGGGCCAAACCATCACTCTAAGAGGAACGGGTTTCGGAGCCGGGCCTGAGATCGACTTTTCTAAAATTATGATCGGTAATACCAGAATTTTAGAAACCGATCTGAGAATGTTCGAGCAAAGACTTGATATCACCAAACAGGTGAACTTCGAAGTGAACGAATCTTTGGACAATTGGAGCAAGTATATTCTTGCTTGGACGGATAATCAGATCCAATTCAAGGTTCCGGAACACACAACTTCAGGTCCTTTGATCGTTCAGATCCAAAAAAGGGTCGGTTATAACGATTCTTTACTTCGTCCGGGACAACCGCATAACGTGATTGATGCCCAAACTAGAAGAGTTACCGACGAAGACTTCAAACATAAATGCGACGTTGTTTCTATCTTAAGCGATGCCAAGGGGACTGTTCCTTTACAAGTAAACGTAAACAATCCTGGATTCTCTTCCATTATCGCTCTGGGTGAAAAGATCTTTTGGTCTTACGACTTCAATATCGGTGTAGCTCACGCGATCCGAAATCTGGATTGGAAGAAAATTTTCGCATACCAAGCAAAAGATCCTGTCACCGGATATACTGCGGATCCACTCCTTTTGTTCGGAGCATATCAGACAGTCGCGGGCCAAGTTCCTTCTGCAGCGATTGATAACGTTTACTTTGATCGTTATCCTCAACCTACTCCGATTCCCGGTTACCTAGGCGGAGATCAATTGTTCAAAGGAAATACCAAGAACAGCGGCTGGGCAGGCTATAGATATGCGGAAGCTTCTCATCCATACACTGGCAAAGGAGAATGGATCGGATTCAACTGCGCTTCTTGCCACGGATATAAGATCACTTATGAAGCTTCTCCCGGAAATACCGTAACTAAAGTTATTCCTGGACTTCCGAATCCTAAATGGTCCATGAAATGGTCTCTATTAGGAGATTTTAAAGGAATTAAGGAGAATGAACCGGGACCAAGTTTCGATTCTTCTTCCAAAGACGTGGATAAAACTATGTTGATCTACGTTATGCCTCAAGGAGCCGGAGAACATGCCTTGATCCGTATTAAAGGGGAAGGTAGCGAAACCGATAACGATTACGAGTTCTCTCCGATCGCTATTCCAAACGTTACCAACTTTATGGGGGTCAGAAGGTCTCTTTCTCATACCGAATCTTACGTAGGATTTGAAGGTTCTTATATACATTCGGAAGAGCCGGACGGCGCTACAGGCGCAATGTATGCGAAAGAACTACAAGCTCTTACTGCATACATGACTAAGCTGGACCAAAACGATAAGGCCCTCAGACAAGTGGGAATGTATCGTTGGTTGAAATCCAAAGGGAAACTGATCGCTCAGGTAGGAAACGATTCTGGAGAAGGTGCTTTCGTCCAAGCCGGATGGGAAAACCAACCCGGTATTACTGCCGCAGTTGCCAGAGGAAAGGCCACTTTCCAAAGAGATTGTGGATCCTGTCACAACGATAAGGTGGGATTGAACTCCAACGAGAAGATGTTCAAGCTGAACGAAGTAGGAAGATTTTTTGCGCCTACTATCTATCAAAAACAACAACAATCCATTCGCGCGACTTTCTTAAGAGATATGTATTGGGTGCAACATAGAGGTTTGTTAAGCGACGGTCACGTTCGTAACCTGGAAGACCTGGTCAATCCTGCTCGATGCACGGAAGGATCAGCTCTGTACAACCAATATTACACTCTACACGCGCCAGTTGTGCCTGCTTTAGGCGGACCGGATCATCCGGATCCATATCCTCCTCAAAACAGAAAGTCGGACGTGTTTAGAGCATTCAAATCTCCTAATAATGATGCCGGAACGAAAAGAAATAGATTCATCGAAAGACATAAATATTTCGTAACTGTTCCTTGGGATCCGGATTGGTATTATTGGGATTACCAGAAGATGAGAAGAGAATACGGTGTTCAGGAATTGGGAACTTCCCAACCTATCGGAATGCCTGCAGCTCCTCACCCATGGTGTTCTGCCTCGGCTGCCGAGGTGGATGATCTAGTGGAGTATATCCTCACTCTCTAACTCTCTACAACCCGGGGAGAGAGATCGAATACCGGATCGATCTCTCCGGGTTCTTATTTCGGGGAATTCTCCCCGAAATATTTGATTTTCAGAATATTCTAAAATTCTACTCCAACATACTCCTAAGCATCCAAGCGGTTTTTTCGTGGATTTCCAATCTTTGGGTAAGAAGGTCCGTAGTCACCTCGTCCCCGCCAGAATCCGCAGAAGGAAGGATCGCTCTTGCGGTTCTTATCACAGCTTCATGTCCTTCCACAAGATTTTTAAGCATTTCTTCCGCTTTAGGAACTCCATCTTCTTCCTTTAAAGAAGTTAAAGAGGAAAATGCCTTATAAGTCCCGGGCGCCGGATAACCTAGAGAACGGATCCTTTCCGCCACCAGATCCAAAGCATTCCAGAGTTCCGTATATTGGGTCATGAACATCAAGTGTAATGTATTAAATAAGGGACCGGTTACGTTCCAATGATAGTTGTGAGTTTTTAAATATAAAAAATACGTATCTGCTAAAAGTTTTTGTAGGCCTTGGTTAATGGCCTCTCTATCCTTCTCCGGGATTCCAATATTCGGTTTCATACCTATCTCCTTTCAAGCTTGATTAATTTAGAATCATTCTAAATTTAAATCTTAGACAGTGGCAATCTAATTTCTTTCGGAATAATTATGATTTTTTCCGGATTTTGGCGAGTAGGAAAACAAAAAAGCCGCTGTTTCCCAGCGGCCTTTTTTACATTTTTTTGATAATCAAAAAGGATCTTACTTTTTGTATTCTTTAATCGCAGCAAAAACTTCTTCCAGTTCGGAATCGGTCATGTAAGGAAATAAAGGAAAATTTAATACTGAATCACAGATCCTTCCGGTTCTATGCTCTTTTCCGAATTTGCCCACGATGTACGGTTTTGCACCAGGTTGATCACTCATCGCTCCGGGATAAATAACCCCGAAACCTATACCTTTTGTCTTCAGAACTTCTTGGATCTTAGGTCTTTCTGCAGGATCAAAAAGAGTAACGTTACAATATCCGTTTTCTTGAAAGTCTTTCGGAGGATGGATCACATTCACTCCCAGACCAGGAAGGACTTGGTAATATTTTTCAGCAGCCTTTCTGCGTGACACAATTCTCGCATCTAAGTAAGGAATATTCAAATTTAAGAATGCAGCTTGCAGAGTATCCATTCTGGAATTCCAGCCCACATCTCCGTAACCGTAATGTGAAGTTCTTCCGTGGTTTCCGAGCATTCTTACTTTGTTTGCAAGCTCTTCGTCGTTTGTAAAAACGGCTCCGCCGTCTCCCGCTCCGCCCAAAACTTTTGCCGGGTAGAAGGAAGTAGTAGTGATCAATGCGTCTTGGTAAACAGGTTTTCCCTTATACAAAACTCCGAAGGACTGCGCTCCGTCTTCCAATAAGAAAACTCCCTTTTCCTTACAAAGTTTACGATAATCTTCTAACTTAGCGCTTCCCCAACCGTAAAGATGAACTATGATCGCGGCTTTCGGTTTTACTTCTTCGAGCGCTTTTTTGAATTCTTCGAAATCCATTTGTAGATCGTCAGGATTCGTATCTACTGTAGCAGGATCAGCGCCGACGTTTACTACAGATTCGAATGTTGCCCAAAAGGTGGAATCAGGAACCAATACCTTATCTCCCTTTCCTACTCCCAAGGCTCTGAGCGCCAATTGAAGTGCGTCCGTTCCGTTCGCACATGCGATCGAATATTTGGTCCCGGCAGCGGTTGCCAGATTTTTTTCTAATAATGCGACTTCTTCTCCTCCGATAAAGGAGGCGTTCTTGCTGAGAGTTTTTACTTTATCTTCCCAAGCTTCTAGTAATCCCGGCTCGAATCTTTTAATATCTATGAAAGGTACGCCCATTATGGTCTCCTCCGAACAGGGTCGGAAACGGGTCCTAAAAAGCAAATTATTTTGATCCGCTTAAGGACCCGTCATAAAAGGGTATATACCGAAGATTTACTTCTTCTTACGAGGCGCTGCCTTCTTTTTTGGAGAAGGTTTTGCCTTCTTAGCAACTGCGACCTGTTCTGTTTTAGTTTTCAAAATCCCTTCGATTGTTTTCGGTTCGAATAGGATTTTAGCAACCTCTTCGAATCTAGTAACAGGGAAGAATTCCATTCCTTTCTTTACATAGTCAGGTATTTCGTCTAACTGAGGTTTATTGTCCGAAGGAAAAATGATCTTACGGACTCCGACTCTTTTTGCAGCCACAATTTTTTCTCTTAAGCCGCCGATTGCCAAAACCTCTCCGGTCAAAGTCAATTCTCCAGTCATACCGAATCCAAGTTTGATTCTTTTATCCAGAACCAAGGAAAGAATGCTGGTCGCCATAGTAATCCCTGCGCTCGGCCCGTCTTTTGGAGTGGCTCCGTCCGGAACATGAAGATGGATCGTTTTTTCCGTGAACAATTCCTCACTACCTAAGAAATTCTTAATATAGCTGAGAGCAATACTGGAAGATTCTTCCATCGACTTTCCGATCATTCCCGTAAGAAGGATCCCACCTTTTCCTTTTACGAATACTGCCTCGATGAGTAATGTCGCACCACCGACGGAAGTCCAGGCAAGTCCCAAAGCGGTTCCCGGAACGGTCGGCTTAGTCATCCTATCATCCGTGTATTTAGGGACTCCTAAAAGTTTTTCAACATCCTTAGGCTCAATATTTTTCGGATAGGATTCTCCCTTCACTATTTGAAGAGCTAGTTTTCTTGCCAATTTATCGGATTGTTTTTCTAGACCTCTTACTCCTGATTCTCTCGAATAATGATCGATCAGAGTAACGACCGCCTTTTTATCTATCTGGATTCCGTACGGCTCGATCCCGTTTTTCTCCAGCACCTTCTTCCACAAATGTCTATTAAAGATCTGGACCTTCTCGTCCGTGATATAACCGGAAAGATTGATCACCTCCATTCGATCCAATAGTATCCGGCTAATGGAGTCTAACGTATTTGCCGTTGCGATAAAGAATACGGAGGAAAGATCGAAAGGAAGATCCAAATAATGATCTCTAAAGGTTTTATTTTGTTCCGGATCCAAAACCTCCAAAAGTGCTGCGGCAGGATCTCCTTGCATTCCAAGACCAAGCTTATCTATCTCATCCAAAAGAATCACTGAGTCTTTTTCTTTAGTAATTCTTAATGCAGTGATGATCTTACCGGGCATCGCACCTATATAAGTCCTACGATGTCCTTTTATCTCCGCCTCATCTCTCATTCCGCCGACGGAAAATCTAAAAAACTTTCTGCCCATGGCTTCCGCGATCGATTTTGCGATCGAAGTTTTTCCGACACCGGGAGGCCCTACCAAAAGAAGAATGGAACCCTTTTCAGTCGGCTTCAACTTTTTCACCGCCAAAAATTCAAGGATCCTCTCCTTTACATCATCCAGTTTATAATGATCTCTATCCAAAGTTTTTCTGGCTTTTTCTAGATCGATCTCTCTGGCAGGCGCAGCCTCCCAAGGAAGGCTCTCCATAATGTCTAAATAATTTCGAACAACGTTATAATCCGCGGTATTCTGATCCGTATAGAAGAACTTATCCATCTCACGTTCTACTTCTTCTATTACTTCCGGATCCGCAGGAATTGCTTTTAGTCTTTCCAAGAATTTTTCATACTTCTTCTCGTATTTGCCTTCTTTCTGGCCCAGTTCCGCTTGTATGGCTTTTAACTGTTCTCTTAGAAAAAACTGCCTTTGTTGTTTATCAATTTTATCCTGAATATTCTCCTGGATCTCTCTTTGGAGGCTGACTAGATCGATTTCTTTTTTTAGATAAAGTAAAACTTTTTCGATCCGATCCTTCAAGTTTACAGATTCTATTACGGATTGATAATCTTCTTTTTCTATATTCAAAATACTGCATACGAAATCCGCCATCTTACCGGGCTCGTTAACATTCAGCATTGTCAGCTTCATCTCTTCCGTAAAAAGAGGATTGTTCTGCGCGAGTTCCCTTGTCATAATAAGCAAGGTTCTCATCATTGCCTTAATCGTATTTTTAGAAGCTCCGGGTTCTTCTTCCGGGTAAGTCACCTTAGCGATCAATAAAGGTTCTACGGAAGAGAACGATTCTACCTTAAATCTACGGACAGTATTGATCAGAATATTTACGGCGCCGTCAGGAAGATTCACCTTCTTCAGGATCTTTGCTACGACGCCAAAATCGTAAATATTCTCTTCCGTTTTCTTTTCATTCTCTTCGTCTTTGAGAAGAACAAGTCCGATGAAAGAGTTCCCTTTTAAGACCTCGTCCACAGCCTTTGCAAATTTTCCACCCGGGACAATAAGAGGAGTAATGATCCCGGGAAATACCGGTCTGGTTTTGATTGGTACCAAGAATAATTCGGGGGGAAGAATGGAATCTACCGGTATGATACTTCCTTCTACTTCGCCCATATTATCGAAAAGATCCACGTTTCACCTTCGGTTTAAAAAATAATCGGACTGATTCCAGTTTCTGGGTTTGCTCCTATTACTCAAATCTTTCTTTTTCTTTAATAAGGAAAAGGGCTTGAATCTTTAGAGATCTGCGTCAGTCTAAATATGAAATATATAAGAGCTTGTCCTAAAGGCCAGGCTCTTGAAGTCCGCAACTTGGCATTGACTGATCGTCTAAGTTTTGGCGCGGACTATAAACATTTTGACTGTTTTCTAGAACGGGGATGAAACGAATGCAGGCTAAAAACCTATCTCTTCTCTTTTTAATTCCGATACTCTTTTTTATCGGATGTAAAAAAGACGAACCGGACAATACAAAAGCTCTCACAGGAGCTGTTTTAGCGGAAGTTCTTTATAATCCTTACGAAAGGATCACCCCGCCTGCCAACGATACAATAATAATCCCGAACACAAATGCCAGCTACCAAGCCGGTAGACAATATTTCCCTAAATGTTTCGGAAATTCTGGCAACACCAACTTTTATTTTTTCAGAAAATCCGTTTCTGCAAATAACAAAAAATTACTCATCAACTTTATGGGTGGAGGAGCTTGTTGGAGTAGTAAAAATTGTTTCGGAAAGAGCACCACTACATTTTTCAATTTTTTGAATGATGTGCCGGACCTTTTCGTCAAAATAGCTTTCCAAGGGATCTTAGATGCGGGAAATTCCTCTAATCCATTAAAAGATTATGATGTTCTTTTTATTCCTTATTGTACTGGAGACCTTCACATAGGCTCAAACGATGTTACGACCTACGATGATCCTTATGTTGCATCGGACCCTTCTGCCTATAGCCATAGGGGTCATGATAATGTTCTTTCCGTCTTGAAATATATCCAATCGAATTATACCCAAGTGACCGACGTGGTAGTCGCAGGACAAAGCGCCGGAGGTTACGGAGCAATATTAAATTATCCTCATATTCGCCAAGTATTCTCAGATAGCACAAAATTCCCGAGCTTCAACAAGATGAGTTTAGTGGCGGATGCTTCCAACGGAGCAGTGATTAATGGGTTCTTCTCTAATATTGTAAGTACTCAATGGGGAAGCGGACCGAATATTCCGGATTGGGTAGTTGGTTCTAATTATTTAACGACTGGGACTCCTTCTATCGAGGATTATATCAGTAAGATCACTACCGAATATCCGAACGATGTAGTAGGACAATACACTGCCGCATTTGATTCTACCCAGAGATGGTTTTTTAACGTAATGGGGATCATAGATTCTGGCTCTCCTTCTTATTCGGATTCCAGTTCTTATTTCGGACCTGGAGACGCTCGAGATGTGCCGGACCTTCCGAAAGACGGCTCCAATACCCCTTCCAATTGTAACTGGGCAATCAACGCAAATACTGCGATGAATGGTACAACTGGATCTAAATATTATTTTTATAGAGCCCCAGGAGATATTCATACGATCACTACAAGCGATACAATGTACGGGCTTGTAAGTAATGGAGTAAATTTTAATACTTGGCTAAAATCAATCGTATCCAATGTAGGAACCCCTACGGATGTGGATTGTTCTCTGGGTTCCGGCTCTCATCCTTGCACCGACAAAAATTTCGGAGCTAATTCTTTGAACGATACCCTAGGCAGGGCAACCTCCCAAGATTCATTTGATGCAGGTAAAGATCTATATGAGACCTGCTTCGGTCCTTGACATTCTATAATCCAGGATTAATATGTAGTCGGTATCGCCTGTCCTAAGGCGGTGCCAGGCTTTTATGAAAATCCGATATCTTGTAATTCTAGCTCTATTCTCTCAAATATTCTGCACTAAAGATAAAGACAATACTCAAGAACTACTTAGCACAGCGTTCGTTCTAGATTTGGTCACAAGCCCATTTACTAGGATCACTCCTGAGCCTGGAACATTTACCACTCAGGTGGATCATGGCGCAACACCTTATACTTATACGGCGATATTCGATCCGAAATGTAGCGGAACGGAAGGGAATGTGAACTTCTATTTTTTTAGAAAAACAGTCGCAGCAAATAATAAAAAACTTCTGATCAACTTTATGGGCGGAGGAGCCTGTTGGGACAATGCTAATTGTTTCGGAAGTAATACAGTTACATATTTCAATCAACTGAACACAGTCCCGGATTTTGCATTAGACCTTTTATTCAAAGGAGTAATAGACCAATCCGTAGCCGCAAATCCGTTTAAAGATTATGATATTATATTTGTACCTTATTGTAGTGGAGACCTTCACATAGGAAGTAAGGACAAAACGTATGCAAGCGGAGTAATCAAACACCACGGATACGATAATGTGATCTCCGTTCTGAAATTCGTCCAAAATTCTTATCCTCAACTGGATCGGGTCTTTGTAACGGGCCAAAGTGCGGGAGGATACGGAGCTATATTAAATTATCCGATTATTCGAGAAACTGTTACCACAATCGATTCAGGCGCTCAAGTAAGAATGTTGTCAGATGCTTCCAATGCAGTAGTGCCTACAGGAGCTTATACGATCGGACCGGCCTTTTTTCCGTTACTCGAAAGTTCTTGGGGAGTAGAAACGAATGGAATCGGAAGTGGGACCGGCTTCTCCGCTTCCAATCTTCCCATTTGGGTGAATGGGATAACTACAAATTATACTACGACGGGTTCGCCTTCTATTAACGACTTTTTCAAAAAGGTAGCTACCGAATATCCGGGCGATGTTCTCGGACAATACACTGCCCTATTTGACGGGAACCAAAGATTTTTTTATCACACAATGGGCCAGATCAACAAGATCAATAATTCAACTTTGACTTATTCGACTGCAACGACTCCGGATCCATACCAAGCAGGAAAATTTTACTCTATCATTTACGGGGATAGCGACGGTAGTTCCGTGCCGGATGGAAATTCTTCCAGCTCTAACGACTATACTACTTGCGATTGGTCCAAACAGGCAGTTTCTAAGATGAAAGATGCGGCCTCTAAGACAAATTACAGATATTATATCGGTCCGGGAGATATACATACCATCACTACTTATAACGATATGTATTCTTTAAAAAGCGGAGGCGTAAAATTTTCCACCTGGTTGAATACTTTAGCAAATGGTGCAAGTCCACCCGCAAATGTTCAATGTAACGATTCTTCCGGTTCTTGTGTGAATTCGAACCTGTTCGACAGCACGATCAACGGAAATTTAGGAAAGGCGACATCCGACGAGTCCTACGCATTAAACCCGAAACAAGATATGTATACAACCTGCGGAGATGCAGCAGGAATAGGACTTTAAATATTAGAAAAAAGAAATTCCTTCTTTGTAACTTGCCCCGGATTGATTTAGGATTTTTTCATATAGGTCCTTTGTTTCCTGATCGAAACAAACAAAGATCAGCTTTCTGGGGAATTGGTCCTTATGATCCAAGATCGTCCTGACAGCTATAGGGGCCGCCGATTCTTTCGGATATGCATAAACCCCGGTACTGATACTTGGGAGAGCTACGGACTCGAATGCGCGATCCGAGGACAATTGCAGAATGTTTCTATAACAGGTTTCTAATAAAGAAGCTTCTTGATAATCTCCTCCTTTCCAGACCGGACCCACTGCGTGGATCACATATTTAGCAGGAAGTTGACCACCCGTGGTGAGAATACATTGTCCGGTAGGAAGACCATTCGGATATTTTTTGATCTTCAATATCCTAGATTCTTCCATAATCTTTGGTCCGCCCACTCTATGGATGGCGCCATCCACCCCGCCTCCCCCCGATAAGGAAGAATTGGCAGCGTTTACCACCGCATCCGTTTGAATGGACGTAATATCGCCTTTCCAAACAAAAATTTCCATCATCATTTAAAGAGACCAAAAAAGATTCTCTTGCAAGAATAATTTACATTTTATTTTTATAATTCGTTTAATAATTCCAAGAATCATACCTCTTGTTTACCCAGAATTCAGACAGGATTTAGGCTGTTTGAGCTAAGTTTAGAATAAAATAATGGGTATTTTATAACCGCGTCTCTGAGTCCGCACCGGGCCCTTTATCCTGAATTGCATTGTTTGTCTCCGAACTAGCACTCGTGGACATGAATTCAAGTGCATATCCGAATCTCTGCCAAACCGCCGAAAGTGTTGCCAAACATTATGAAACGAATAGTATGGGTGGAACTCATACAAAATGACAGAGTTCGAATTAGAGGGATCACAAATGGAAAAAGACTTTTGGCTAAGCAGATGGAAAGAAAACAATATCGCATTCCACGAAAGTGAGGCAAACCCGCTTCTTCTTAAATATTTCAAAGAACTTTCTATACCGAAGGACAGCCGTATCTTTATTCCGTTATGCGGAAAGACCTTGGATATAGCCTGGTTTCTTTCAAATGGATATAGAGTTGCCGGTGCAGAACTCGTAGAGATGGCAATCCAACAGTTATTCCAAGAATTAGGAGTGGAGCCTAAAATTTCCAAATTAGGCGAACTCATCCTATACAGTGCAAACGGGATAGATATCTTCGTCGGAGATATATTCGATCTTTCTAAAGATGTTTTGGGTCCGGTGGATGCGGTTTATGATCGGGCAGCCTTAGTCGCCCTTCCCCAAGAAACCAGAATTCGGTATTCAGCACATTTAGCCGAAATTACGAATAAAGCTCCTCAACTTCTAATTACTTTCGAATACGACCAATCCAAACTTGCAGGTCCTCCTTTTTCCATTTCAACGGAAGAAGTGAACTTACATTATAAAAAAATGTTTACTATAAAGAATCTCTTAAACCAAGAAATGGCAGGTGGACTAAAAGGGCATTCTGCAAAAGAGAATGTTTGGAGATTATCATAAGGTAATAGGATCGACGCTCGCTTGTTGAAAATGCGAGCATCGACTATATGTTATCGTTACCGAGTTGTTTTTCGCATAGATTATACGATTGTAAGAATATTAAATTCCCTTTAATAATAGATCTATTGTCTTAGAAAGCACAGCTCGAATATCGTCCTTAGCATCTTCGTCAGGAAGGACCTTATGATTCCAGATCTTCAGACCGAATCGGATGAAGAAATTATCTAAAAATTCGGTCTCGATATGGGTCTTCATAGTTGTTTTAGCTGAATCCCTATCCCATCTCAAAACGATGCTGGTTCCCTTTCCATTATTCGCCTTTACTAAAGTTTCGGTGAACTCATAGATAATGGACTGAAGATTTCCCGGGATGAATATATTGATCGCCCAAGAAGGAGCGAAGTATCCGAAAGCTCCGCTTACATCGAATTCTTCTATCTTAGTTATTTTCAAATTGAGAATTCCTGAGGTCGCGGTGTTGGAGAACCTACCTAACAATTGAACGTCGTTGTTTTCCAGCATCAAACCGTAAAGGTTCGCTTCTAAACTCGCTTTCACTACGAAAGGAAACTCGGAGAGAGAACTAAGTGTAAAAGCTTCCTGAGGATAAAAATTCCCCTTCGTATCGTAAGGGATTACCTTTCCGTTCAACGTGAAAAACTTAAAACGGATCTCTCTAGTTTTGGATTCGATGGCGAATTCCGCCAAAGATCTTCCGGAAACATTCGTAATTCTTAACTTAATAAAACCTAAATATTTGATATCATCCAGATAATCGCCTAGATCCGGATAATCTCTCATCAAAGTTTGCTCAATGTTCCCTTCAAATGTAAATGCGGTTACTCCGGGAAGTTTTCCATCTTGTTGGACCTTCAACAAAGAATCTAAACCGAAATAGTAGCCCATGAATTTTGCAAGAGCAGGAAACGATTCCGTAAAATCGTTGATTGCTTTTCTTGCTTCCGGGTCCTTAATTTTTTTGAAGGAAGTAGTTTCAGGTGCGTTGATAGATTTTAGATTATTCGCATCTAGAAAATGTAATCCAGAATCCATCGCACTCAATCCATGTTTATGAGTGAACGGACCTAGATGGGTAAGAACATCCAAATTTCCCGAATAGGAATTCCCGCCGTAAGTCGGATTAGGGTTATGTTTTAATGCAAATTCAGCCGTAAAATCGCCGAAATTAGGAATAGGAACCTCTTTCATCCGTACGGTTTCCAGGCTTACTTTGTATCCGTCGTTTGCGAATCTTCCGCGATAGGTAACGTAATGTTGGCCGTTATCATCCTTGGTCATGTATTCGGAATTAAACAAATTTTTTAATTCAAATCTTTCCAAGGAACGGTCCAGGTATTTATGAAAACCTTCCGCTCTTCCGTCATACTTGTTTTTAATGATCGCAGTTTTCAAAAATTGAAAAAACTGCCTGGAAATATTTCTTCCATCCGGACCGATCGAATCCGGGATTTGTTTTAAAGAAAACGCTGCGGATAAGGACAGTGCAGATCCGCTGATCGCAAACATTAAGATCAGCGAACGGAGTAGCAGTTTCCCGGATTTTTTTTCTCTTTCTATTCTTTCTTTTAGAAGGCTCATTACCGCCTCTCCCTTTTTATAACATTCGTATTATATAAAGCCAGGGGGCTTGATCTCCGACATTAGTCACTGATCCGAACCTGTCAAGTCTATAGCAAACGCTACAATGATCTAAGCCGGAGTAATTCAGATAACTAACAATTGTTTCACTATAGTAAATTCTATTTCGTATACTAAAGAAAGATTTTGTTTGTCTACGAAGAAGGAACTATCCCCTAGGAAATAAATTCTTCCGCCTAATCATCATTCTTCTCATTTAGTGAGCGTAAAGATACTAATTTGCTCGATTTAAATTGCGTTCTATGTTACACTCCCCGCCCGGAGTGTTTTCATGAAATGGTATTTACGACTAAGCTTAAAATTAAAACTAGCGATCCTGTTCTCTTCCGTACTAATTCCTTTTTTAATCATACTGGCTCTTTCTCTCATCAACTCTGCTTCTAGAATTAAGGATATAGAAAGTATCCGAAACGATAGGCTAATTCCTTTAAAACAATTAAAAACAATCTCGGATCATTATGCAATTTCGATCGTGGATTGTGTTCACAAGACAAGAAGTGGCGCCTTCACTTACGAAGAAGGTATCGAAAACTTAGACAAGGCGATGAAAGATATTAAGTCGGAATGGAATACTTACCTCCAAACATACCTGGTTCAGGAAGAAATCGTCCTTATCGAAAAATTAAAACCTCTATTTGAAGAAGCGGATAAGAGTGTAGCAGAAGCAAGAGCGCTCATGGTCTCAAAAGACAAAGAAGGTTTAGGAAACTTTGCGGATAATGAGATGTATACAAAAATAGATCCAGTAGCGGGGAATATAGAAAAGCTGATATCAGTACAGCTACTTATCTCGGAAAAGATCTACCAAAGGGCTGAGACTGAATATGCGTTTAGCCTTGCACTTTTTCTTTTTATTTCCGCGATCACACTCGCCTATATTCTGTATGCCTCCATTAAATTTTCCATCCGACTTGTGCAAGGTCTGAATCGGGTCAGGGTATCCATTCGGGATGCGGATTTTAGTAATCCGATAGAAGTAGAGGAAGACGGTTTAAATCTGGACGAACTCTACCTTCTCTCCTTAGTGTTCCGAAATTTTCAGACAAAAGTAAAGGAGATGCTTTCTTCCATCCTGACTTTTTCGGAATCTATATTAGCCTCTGCTGAACAACTTTCTAGATCCAGCGAGTATCTCTCGGAGAATGCACAAAGTGAATCCGCTTCCGTGGAACAGATCTCAGCGTCGATAGAAGAGATCAGCGCAGGAATGGAACAGGTAACTACTAACGCGGAAGGCCAATACAAACTTATTCTATCCTTTTCCGGAGAAATGAAAGAACTGGATAGTTTGATCACAAAAGTTGGGGATTCAGTTTCGGATTCATTGGGAAAAATTTCCGATATGTATTCCAAAACGGAAGCAGGTAAAAAAACGATGGGAAGCCTGTCGGAGAGTATGATAAAAATTGAATCAAGTTCCGGCGAGATGAGATCCATCACAGCAATCATTCAGGAAATTTCCGAAAAAGTAAACCTTCTCGCATTAAACGCAGCGATAGAGGCAGCCAGAGCAGGAGAACACGGAAAAGGATTTGCAGTAGTCGCAACAGAGATCACAAGACTGGCAGAACAAACGGATCAAAGTACTAAAACGATAGAAAGTCTAATTCGTACGAGTAATCAGGAAATCGAATCCGGTAAAAACTTTGTGGATAGTTGTGTGAAAGTTTATGCGGAAATTTTGGAAGGTCTTTCCTTTATCAAAATTTCTTCGGACAATATAGTTTCCACAATGAAAGTACAACAAGAGAAAAAAGCGACAATCATCACTGCGGTTAACGAAGTAGACTCTAAATCGGAAGAGATCAGGACTTCAGTTAAAGAACAAAAGGTAGCAATCTCGGAAACCGCAAATGCAGTCTCCAATATTTCAGTTACCGTCCAAAATAGCGCTGCGAACTCGGAAGAGATCGCAGGAAGTGCTACCGGGCTTTTAAATATCGCAAAAAGTTTAAGGGATACTATGAGTTTCTTAAAAGCTTAAGAATTATTTTCTGCGTTTTCGGCGGTCTTCTTGTCCGTGCGAATCAAATAATAAGTCGGATATTGCAGAAAAATATCCGAGGTAAGCATGAAGAAGAAGATCACTATCAGCAAAATCTGACCAAATATGGATACCATCATTTCTTCCGAATTTGAAATGAGAGAAACCAAAAGATCCGGAACAAACATGATCACAAATGGAGTCCAGGCCGCGACTATATAGTCGGACCGTTTTATACAGTTCGGTAATTCTTTCAGGCCGTGGATCAAGCTCAACTTTGCAAAAAGTACGGGAAGGATCAAATGTAGGACCAGTCCCAATACGAATGCGAATATTAAATAGAATCGAACGAATTCCGCAGGCAAAGGAGTACTTGGTTCGGTACTTTGTTTTTTTAAGAACTCTTGCAGTTGTGTTCCTAAAAAAGGTTCTATCAGTCGAGCAACGATCAAAAAGAAAAAGATCATAAACAAAACTAAGGTAAGTAAGAATATAAAGTATTTGGAAAATACTATCGGTCTTTCCGGATCCATTCCGGACCGGATCACGAATCCGTTCACCACATAAGTTCCAAGTAATCCTAAAATGATTAGGACTCCGCCCAACGCGACTACGCCACCCGCCTGCATCGTTGGAATTGCACTAAATACTAATAAAAATAAAACGGAACGGACGAGTACTATGAATCGGATCTGTCCTCTGGAAAGTACGTATTGTAAGTATTCTTTAAACATCAGATATCTATCCGTTAGGATTTAAGAAGCGGATACGATAGCAAGCAAAGTTCGTTTTCGGAATAATTAAGGTGCGATCACAAATCGGATCGGATTTCCTTTTCGGTCTTCCAGATCCTGTAGGCTTTGGTTGATATCCTCTAATTTTCTCACATCTGTAATCGATCTGCTAAGATTCAATTTTCCCTGTACATAAAGATCTATCAGTTCCGGGATGGCACGTCTATCGGAACCGTAAGAGCCCGCAACAGTGATCTGCTTTTCAATAATGGAGAACGGGATGGAAAACTTTAAAGGCTCCCTCCCGATCCCTACGAGTACCATTCTTCCTCCAGGATTCATTGCACGAAGGGACTCTTCTATATTCGTCATTCTTCCCGAAAAGTCCGCAAGAAGGTCTATTCCGCCTTTGCATATTTCTTTTAAGGTTTTACCCGGATTTTTTATTTCTCTCAGATTTACGACTTCATCCGCACCGTAAGCAACAGCGTTTTCCAAGGCGCCCTTGTCCACATCCAAAGCAATCACTTTACCTTTTGTCAACGCTCTTGCAATTGCCACTCCGTGAATTCCTAATCCACCGCATCCGAAGACAGCGACATTATCCCCGTCTTGGATCTTTCCTCTGAACTTGATCGCATTATAAGGAGTTGAAACTGCGTCGGCTAAAATTGCACCCTGTTCGAAAGGAACTGACTCGGGTAAAGGATATAAATAACGTTCTTCTACTATATTATATTCTGCGAAACTACCTTCTCTATCGAACCCGAACACTCCTATGTCTTTGCAAAGATTTTCTCTTCCTGCTAGACAATGAGCGCAGACACCGCAACTTGTGCCTGCAGCGATCACTACTCTATCCCCTTTTTTGATACGAGTGACTTTTTCCCCTACTTCTTCCGCTATACCTGATGCCTCATGCCCCGGGATCTGAGGGTAATGTTTACACTTTAAGGTTCCATGTAATACTAAATGTAGATCCGAACCGCAAATACCGCAAGCTTTGATCCTGACTTTTACTTGCTCCGGTCCGAGATGTGGGATCGGAACCTCTTTGATGGTCAAATTTCTTTTTCCGGATTCTAATACTGCGGCTTTCATCTTTCACCCCTCGACGTAAATGAGATTATAAATGGGCGAGAATCGGTCAAGGGATTTGAAGAAGCATTTGGACCTTCTTCTTTTTTAAGAACCTATACCCGAAGGCCCAAACTTTTGGAAGCTATACATCAAATACTTATCCATAACTTTAATCTTGAAACGGACTATCAGTTCGGAAGCAAAACAAATACACTGTTCGTTAGGGACCGACCTTGAATTTCGTCCTTGTTCAGGATCTTTAGGATTTTTCCATGGTACTATAAAAGATAATACAACAGATGACTGCGGAAGACATTTATAGACATATTAAGGCCAGCCAAAATGGACAAGATTGGCATCATAAGAATTGTTTCGGTTGCGGACCGGAAAATAAAAGAGGCTTACACGCTAGCTTTCCTTTTCACGAACCAAGCGGAGAAGTCCGTTTCACTTGGACTATAGAAAAAGATTTTGAAGGAGCGCCGGGTTATGCTCATGGAGGAGCGCTTGCTACTCTATTGGACGAAGCACAAGGCGTTCTTTGTTTTCACTTAGGACATTTTGTAATGACCGACCAATTGTATATGCGTTATTATAAGGCATGTCCGTTGGGAGAAGAATTAGAAGTTCGCTGCTGGGTCACCATGGTCAGGCGCAGAAGGCTTTATACAAAAGGAACAGTACATCTGAAAAAAACAGGAGAACTTCTTCTTTCCTCCAAGGCTCGTTGGTACGATATGCCGGACCGTGTTTTTTCAAGAATGTTCCAAGGTACCGCATTTCCGGTGGATATCATTCTGAAAGTTCTAGAAGAGAATCAAAAACGAGGAAAAGAAATCAGGAAACGTCTCAAAAAAGAGAAACTGAGATCGGAGTAAGTTTATTTTTTGCTCGCATTAATCCGATTCAAGTCCGATCCTATGCTCCGTCAATCTTTGCACTTAGGAGTGTAAAATGGAATCTTCTTGGCAGGTCTTCGCAATCGTTTCAGTTCTTCTTTTTTTAAAATTACTTTCCACTTCCATCGTCCAGGGTTTGGTCCGGCTCAAGACCAAAACTTTCCGGTGGAAAGAAGACGCCGAATTTTTTACGAATTCGTTTCCGGCTACGGATGATCACACGATAGTCGCGACTGCAAACGGAGTATTTCGGAACGATTTGGAGAATATTCCGATTTTCTTATTCTTACTGATCGGATATATCCACACTTACAGTTGGCATGAGGGAACCATCATCTACTCCGGGATTTTTATAATATCCAGGATACTACATTCGATTTTTTATTTCCTGCATAAACAACCTTGGAGAAATATCGCGTACGATTTGGGGATCTTGAGTATGTTACTTCTGTCAGGACACATCATACATTCCGTTTTTTTTGCCTGACAGAGTAAGTTCCTCGGAAAAATAAAAAGGATTTGTTCCAAAAGAATTCCGTCGAGAGTCTAAAGCTCAAAGGAGAATCATTTGATCGAATTATATACCGCAGGGACGCCTAACGGGAAAAAAGCTTCCATCATGTTGGAAGAATTAGGGATCCCTTATACAGTACATCCAATCGACTTTAGTAAATTAGAACAAAAAGAAGAATGGTATCTCAAAATTAATCCGAACGGCAGGATCCCCGCCATTATAGATAAAGATAATGGTGACTTTCCGGTTTTCGAATCGGGAGCCATTCTGATCTATCTCGCGGAAAAATACGGAAAATTTCTTCCTAAAGATCCGAAAGAAAGATCGATCGCAATCCAGTGGCTCATGTTCCAGATGGGTGGAATTGGCCCTATGCAAGGACAGGCAAATCATTTCGTTAAGTTTGCTCCGGAAAAAATTCCGTATGCAATGAACCGTTACGTGGATGAAACAAAACGTTTATATTCCGTTTTAGAAAGACGTTTGAAGGAATCGGAATATCTTGCGGGAAACGAATTGAGTATCGCGGATATTGCCACCTGGCCTTGGGTAAAAGCTAGATCTTATATAGATCTATCCTTAGATGATTATCCTAAGCTTAAAGCATGGGAAGAAAAATTGGGAGCAAGACCTGCATTCATAAGAGGAAGCGAAGTTCCTAAAAAATCGTAAAGCCACAAAGCCGCTCCCTTTAAAAAGAGCGGCTTTTTAACATTCAAGAGTATTTGTCTAATGAAACGTCGATTGGTTCGGATTAGGATCGGCATAAGTCGGAATTTTTTCTGCCAAAGGAAGATGAACTCTAAATGTGGTCCTTCCCGGAACGGAATCGAAATCTATTTTTCCATGATGCCTTTCCACAATCTTTCTGCAAATATCTAGACCTAAACCGCTTCCTTCTCCTTTTTCCTTTGTAGTGAAGAACGGTTCAAAAATCCGATCTTGTATCTCTTTTGGGACCCCTGGACCGTTGTCTGTCACGGAAACGATCAGGTAATTGTCTTTGATATGAGATTCAAGATCCAATCTACCCTGGTAAGAAATCGCCTGAAACGCGTTATTGATCAGATTGGCCCAAACCTGGGTCAATTGATCCGCTTGTCCCTTTACCAGGGAATTATCTGCAAAATTCCTACGTATCTCCACTCCTTGCTTTACTTTATTATAATATATTGTGAGAACCAGATCCATTTGTTCTCGAATATCGATAAGACTGATTCCTGTGTGATCTTGATATACATAGGTTTTTAAAGCTCGAATTACTCTTGCCGCTTTAGACGCGGCCTCGCGAACCACATTACTATATCTTAAAATTCCCGAGAGATTATAAGCATTTGCAACTAATGTAGGGAATTTTTCTTTATGAATGTTTTGAACTAAGTCCGGAATATCATCTACTTTTATACCTAATTCTGCAAGGTTTTCCGATAAAAACTCGGAAGATGGAAATCCAAGATTTTGTAATGTTTCCCGAATGATCTTCCGATTTTTTCTTTCCTCGGAAGAGTCATAAAAGTCGGGAAAAATACTTCCCTTTGTGAAAATTTTCTTCCAAGTTTCTCTTTCATGAGTATCTAATTCAGCAAATTCACAGAGTAATTTTTCCCAATCTTGGCGAAAGACACTTTGTATTCCTTCATTAGAAGAGATGATCGCTCCTAAAGGTGTATTAACCTCGTGAGCAATACCGGCGATCAATTGTCCAAGCACAGCCATCTTTTCGGATTGTACTAACTGCGCTTGGGTTGACTTCAGCTCTTCCAATGTTAGGAGTAGATCTCTATTCGTATTTTCTAAATAAGTGTTTGTTGCTTTTAGCTCTTCCGTTCTAAGAACTACTTTTTGTTCTAGGTCTTCGTTTAACTTCCGGATCTCTTCTTCCGCTCTTTTTCTTTCCGAAATATCTCTTACAATCGCTTGTAACAAAGCCTTGCCGTTTAGAGTGACTGAAGTTAACGTCACCTCTGCATCAAAATTGGTCCTGTCTTTTCTACAATGTAACCAATCAAACGTCTGGGGCTTACCTGAAAGAGCTGCTTGGATTTTTTGGAAAGCTTTTTGTGACGAAGAAACTCCATCCGGCTGGATCTCAGGGGAAAAATCCACAGGCGAAGCTCCTATTATATCTTCTCTTTTACAAGCAAACATCTCCTCCGTTTTAGGATTACATTCCAGAAAGACACGATCGTCCATTAGAAAGATCGCCTCACCAGCGGATTCGAATAATGTCTTAAATTTTACTTCGTGTTCTTCTAACGCTTCTTGAGCGACACGAATATCCGAGAGAGTTACCGCAAGTCTTTCTTCCGTTTTCTTTCTTTCCGTCAAATCTTCGAAGATCAAAGATGTACCGAAAACTCCTGATTCGTCAAAAAGTGGATTCACTCGGATGCGAACCTGTAACAAAAGACTGCTTATCGTAGTATTATAAGGCCCTTCGTAATCGGATGCTTCTCCCTTGAGACCTTTGCCGATCAATGAAGAAACTATAGTGTCTTTCAGGTCGGAATAAGAGAACCCGATGATCTTTTCTCTTGCCGCTCTTAAGAAACGGAGAGAAGAATCATTTGCTTCTATAATTTTACCCTGCCTATCGAATATCATCAGTCCGATAGGGGATTGCTCGAATAGATCGCGATATACGTTTTCGCTCTTAGGTCCGTTCATAAGGATCTGGAAAAAAATTCGAAAGCTCGCACAACTCTGTACGGGCAATTTTTGGGATCAACCTAATAATTAGGATATTGCAGGGAGGGTAACGTAGAATGTAGTACCTTCTTCCGAACTGACGAATCGAATGGTGCCTCCGTGTTCTTCTGCCACATTTTTGCAAATATCTAGGCCAAGCCCGGTCCCCTCTCCAGGTGATTTGGTGGTGAAGAATGGATCAAAAATCCGGTCCTTGATCTCTGTGGGTATTCCGCTTCCGGTGTCTTGAACGGAAATTTCCCAAAAGTCGCCTTTTCGTTCCGCATCTACGAATATTCTGCCGGAGTAATTCATTGCGTGTAAGGCATTTGTGATCAAATTGGTCCAGATCAGATATAACCTTTCCGGATCTCCCAGCACTCTTGCGAATTCCGGAATATTGACATCCACAAGCACCTTGTTTTTTATTTTAGAATAGTATAATGTGATAATATTCTCTATCTGTTCTTTAGGAGAAACCGATTCGGAGTGAGGTTTCCAATCTCCTTCTCCGGAAGCATAACTTTTTAACGCTTGGATCACTCTTGATGCCTTGATAGAAGCATCTAAGATCAATTGGCTGGATCTGGAAATACCGGAAAGTGCGGATGCATTGCTTACGATCATCCACCCTCTCTCTCCTTTTGGGATCTTATCCGCCAATTCGGAAACTTGATCGGGAGAAATTCCCAGATCAGTCAAAGCATCCGCCATCACGAGAGAATTTTCTATGCCGGATTCTTTTAAAATAATTTCCGATCTTTTTCTTTTGGATCTTTCTTCCTTGGAATCGAAGTCCGAATTGACTGAACTTCCCATCTTGAAAAGTATCCCCCAGAATTCTCTTTCTTCCTTATTAAAACTGGAATAATCTTTTAAGAGCTTTTCCCAAGGTTCGCTTAGAATGGAAAGAATTCCTTCGGTGGAAGAACGAATCGCACCTAACGGAGTATTCAACTCATGCGCTATCCCCGCCATCAACCTTCCTAAAACGGCCATCTTTTCGGATCGAACCAGATTTTCTTGTGTCTTTCTGAGTTCGTCCATGGCTGCTCTAAGTTTATCGTTGGCAGTCACCAAATACGTATTAGTTGATATTAATTCTTCCGTTCTTTCCGCAACTGTGATCTCTAATTTTTTATTCGCGTTTCGGATCACTAGTTCCGCAGTTGCCAAGTCGGACACTAGTAAACTTTGTCTCAAACTTGCTATCACCACCATTACGCCGGAACAGAACCAGATCACTAATCGAATGATCTCGGGCAAACCCGGTAAAGTTAAAGAAAGAACGATAGCTGCCGAACAAACGACGACTTCTAATAAGGGGAGAATTCTTAAGAGTCCGCTCTCTGTTCCCGATTCTTTTTCAATTTCTCCGGAAGAACTTGGAGCCCAGGTCAAAGTCCCATATCCTAAAAGCAGAATACTGGCCGAAAAGCCTGCGTTTGTTAATGTCCCGTCTTCCGGAACGCTGATCAAAAATATGGAATTCCATTGCAACCAACTGATCCCCATCCCCGCTAGCCCGATTACCAAACATAAAAAAGAAAAGTCCGCCTTTAAACGTAAGGAAGGTTTCATCAAGGCGCCTATGCAGGCGGCAGAAAGCGTGAATACCGGATAAACGGATAAGGTCAATAATTGGAACCAAGGTCTATCTTCTTTTTTAGAAAGATATAATACTAGGGTAACCGCAAGAACTGCGATCGCAAGTCCTAATGCGTCCATTACGGCCACCTTCATCCGATTAGTTGGAACTCTATCTTTTAAGAACCGAGCAAATCCTATGGCAAAGAATGGCCCTAACCATGGATAGAATAAGTCGCTTGGCGCAGGAAAACTATAGAACTTGGAGAGAGCTTGGATATCCCAAACTACCTGGCCCAAAAGATAGGAAAGAAGTCCTAAAAAAAACCAGAATCTGAATCTTTTGGTCTCTCCTTTTGAAGATCTGTAACCGAACCAAGCAGTGATCGTAGCGATCGCGATAGACGAGGTCCAATGTATATTATCGTAAATGCGTAATAATTCCGTTTCATCCGTGAAATATATAAGAAGAAACAGTAGGAGAACGAATGCAGACCCTAAGTATATGGAGAGAAATCCTAAATTTCTATCCTTTGAGGAACGAATTTCTAGTACAGTACCCAAGGAATTCATGCGGATCAGCGGGGCAGAATCCTACACCTTCAAAGGCCGAAGTCCACACTTTTTTAGTATAATGTCCTTGAACTCTTATCCGGAATATGAGGAAGGAAGTTTAAACTCACCGGTATATATCTTCCTCTTACCCAACGAAACATACTTACAGAACTGTTCCAGATCCAAGGCATCCAAGTAAAAACATCTTCATCTTGTCTAAGCATCTTCTTCAAAGTTAAAGAAATAGGAGTTCCGGAAGTAAAAATAAAAAGTTTTTCCGCATCGCCAGGTTGGAAATAAGTATCGCAGGCTAAGTCCACCCTGGATTGAAAATGAGCGAAAGTTTCGATCCCTTCCGGAGTAAAGTCCCCTTTTCTCCAGAAAGACAAGATTTCCTCGGTCAATTTAAAAAATAAGGCTGCGGATCGAACTCCGCCTTTCAATCGCACTTTAGAAAATTGTAATAATGATCTTTGAAAGTCAGGTCTAACTGCAGAAAGATATTCCGCATATTTTTTCCACAATTCGGGGGGAAATTCATTCCAGTTAGGATCGAAAGAATGAAAATTGGATGTGGTCTTAAGATCGGAATGTACGGAACTTACTCCTTTCATAAAAAATTCGGCGGTCTCTTTATGCCTTCTCATTGTCCCTGAGATGATCTTATCCGGAAAATCTCCATTAGAAGCCATATACTTTCCAAGGGCAAATGCCTGTTCTTTTCCCCTGTCGGTCAATAGATCGTAATCCTCTCCTGTGGAGTTCGCCTGTCCGTGGCGAATCAAATATATAGCGGACATATTTAGGATTCCGTAGTGAATCTAGGATTTACGATCTCTACTTTTTCGATAACGGATTCTTTTATATGTTTCCAGTATTCCGTATCTTCCAAAGATTTTTTTTCCTTTCGGATAATATCTCTTAACTCTTCATTCCAAGCAGAAGTCAGATTCTTCTTTTCATTCCAAGTTTTAGGAAAATCCGTTTTTTTGCCGAGTAAGGAGGATAGTCTAGAAAGCTCCTTATCCAAGGATTCTTCTCCGGAACGTATTTCTCTGGAGATCACTCCGAGCATATTCCAACTTACTAATGTTTTATACGCTAAAAGATCCTTGTCCTTAAATTCAGGCAAAACTTCCTTCATTAGAAAATCCTGGATCGCTTCCAATAATTCCGTCGCGCTTGGTTTATCCTGCATTATGATTCCCTTATTTTATGGACTCTTCTATGAGTCTCATGGCCTCGTATTCCATCTCGCAGGCCCTTCTTCCTATGGACGCGAGCTCGATTCCTTTATCCTTTCCGGAAAGATGACGTTCTGCTTGGCCAATACAACCGATCGCCCAACGAAGGTTTCCCATCACTTCCCAATATCTAATCTTGATCGGATCCAATTTTACGCCGGAAGCCTTTTCGTAGATCTCATAGAACTCGGAACGATCCGCAAAGCCACCCGCTTCTTTATTTAGTTTTCCGAATCTCCAATCTCTCATACATAACCAAGTTAGATCTTCATGACGATCTCCCCAATGCGCAAATTCCCAGTCCACAATCCCTTGCAAACCTTCTGAATTTACCATAAAGTTTCCCGTTCTAAAATCTCCATGAATTAGAACTTCGGCATCACTTTCGGGAGCATTCTTCTCCAACCAATTCAAAATGATTTCCATTGCCGGGTATGCTCCGTCCATGGACTCCAATTGGGTGCGTAAGGCCTGGACGGAACCTTGGGCTACCGTTTTGCCGCTTATATGTTGTCCTAGATTCAAAACTTCTTTTAGTTTCTCATCCTTACATTTTTCAGGAGTCACCGAATGGATACGTGCAAGATTTTCCGCAAGTTCTTGCATAATTTGTTTACGGACCTTATTCAAACTCGGATCCTTCACTACGAATCTTCCTGTAGCTTTACCTTGGATCCTTTTCATAAAATAAAATGGATTACCGGTTACAGAGTTATCAGATTCCAACCAAAACGGTTCAGGAGTTTTGACTCCTGCTTCAAAGGCCATTCTACAAACTTTGAACTCGTCGATCCGGGACAGAGAAGCAAGCAAAGAAGCGCCTTTATCGGTTCGATATACGGTCTGGTATTGTCCGGACTCGGGACCGCCGTTCACCTTTATGTCCGCGGAAAAATTTTCCTGGCAGGCTCCTCCCGAAAGAGAAACCATATTAGCGATTTCTACTGTTCCTTGGAGCCTTTTTCCTAAATATGATTCCAGTCTTTCCTTCAATTCGGAATCTTTCACGATCAGAAGCTCTCCTTTCCGGATATTAAATTCCTGCCGATCACCATCTTATGGGTTTCGGTAGGGCCGTCTGCGATCCTTGCGGCTCTTGCATCTCTATAAAATAATTCTAATTTAAGATAACGACTAAAACCGTGAGATCCGCAGATCTGAATGGCCCTGTCTATACATTTGTTCAACGTTTCACTCACCTGCCATTTAGCTAACGAAACTGCCTGTCTTGCATCCCCGTTTTTGCGAAGAATGTCGGCCGCCTTTAATGTAAGTAAAAAGCCCGATTCTATTTCCAAAGAGGATTCCGCAAACATCCATTGGATCCCTTGGTGATCTGCGAGTTTTCCGCCGAACAATTCTCTTTTGATCGCATATTCTCTTGCGATCTCCATAGACCTTCTGGCAAGTCCGATCCATCTCATACAATGTGTGAGTCTTGCTGGTCCCAATCTCTCTTGGGAAAGGCGGAAACCTTCTCCGATTTTTCCCAATACTTGGGACTCATGCACTTTTACGTTTTCGAATTTTAACTCGCAATGTCCGCCCGGACCATGCGAACCTAAAACCCCGATCTCCTGTACCATCGTATATCCGGGAGCATCTGTCGGAACTAAGAACATAGAAGTGCGTCTGAAACTATCGTTTACCTTGGACATCACGATCAAAAAGGAAGCGCCGTTGGCCCCGGTGCAGTACCATTTATGACCGTTCAGAATATAATGATCACCGTCCTTCTCCGCGTTAGTCGAAAGGGAGGTAGGATCGGAACCTGCGCCTGGAGGAGGTTCGGTCATTGCGAACCCGGAACGAATCTTTCCTTCTACAAGAGGATGGTAATACTTTTTCTTTTGCTCTTCGTTCGCAGCTAAGTGAAGAAGGTGCATATTGCCCTCGTCCGGGGCGTCACAATTGCAAAGATAAGGAGCGATCGGAGAACGTCCCAACTCGCTGAATACAAGCGCTGTGCCTACTAAATCCAGACCCAAACCGCCTTCCGACTTGGGAAGATGTGCAGTCCATAAGCCTCTTTTTTTGGCTTCTTCTCTCAATTTTTGAACGATTGGCTCAGGCATTCTACCATGATCGTAATCGTAATGATCTTCTGCAGGGATGGCAACCTCATCCACGAATGCTTTTGCCTTTGCCCTGATCTCGTCTAATTCCTTTGGTATGGATAAATCCATGATATATTCAATTTTCCTTATTTATTCTTTTATTAATTCGGAAGGGAGCTTAAACTTCCCTATCCTGTCGTTATGAAGACTTCCCAGATAGATATACTCCCCTTTTCTTTTTACGGAGGTTATCTCTTTTAAGTGTTTTCCCTTAGGCTCTTGGAAACTCGCCTCTACTATCCCGTTTTCGTCCAGGATCACGGCAAAAGCGTACGGTTGAGGTTTAGGCCAAAGAAATTTTGGGAGTTTGGCCACGATAGATTTTGCCCAAGGACGAGGGTGGAGGATCTTATCCACCATATTATTACGAACGGTGAATAACGCTAAATAGAGGTGACCCCTTCTGTCCGAAGAAATATTGTCCGGAAAACCGGGAAGGTTCTCCACCCAGATCTCGCTTGTTCCCGCCTTAGGTCCTTTGATCCAATATCTATGGATCCTATATTTATAAGTTTCGTTTAATACTAGAAAATCCTCGTTTTTAGAAAGTGCCACACCATTCGGGAAAAAAAGATCTTTCATGAGAGTTGTCGTCTTTTTTGTACGAGGATCATATTTCAATAAACGACCGTGAGGAACAGACTCCATTAGATCATACAAATATTCCGCCGAGCCGTATTTATCGCTCGCATCCGAAAAATAGACAGTCCCGTCCTTAGCTACATCCAGATCGTCCGTGAATTTGAAAGGAACTCCTTCGGATTCGGTGCTCAACACTTCTACCTTTCCATCTTTGCCGATCTGAAGAAGACCTTTGATCGCGTCCGCAACTATGATGGAACCGTCCCCTAATAATTTCATTCCAAGAGGACGCCCTCCCGTGAATGCGTGCGCTTTCATTTCTCCGTCTTTGGAAATGAGATACACTTTGCCATCTTCACTCGCAGAGTAAATATTACCGTCGTCATCCGGTTCGATATCTTCAGGACCATGTATCTTTCCGAGTGCGATTAGTTCTGCGGATTCCAAAGCTTTGTTCTCTTGGAAGGCGCCGATCAAACCCGTATCCACAGGAGGTTGGTAGGCAATGGGTTGGATAGGAGAAGGTTTGAGTGCAAAACCTATTATAAAAATGATAATGAACGCTGCAGAGAGCAGGAGGATTTTTTTCGTGTTCACGATTCCCTCCTTAGGGAAAACGAATGAGACGCTACTTACGAAGGTCGGGCAGTCAACGTAAAATTCTGAGGTTCCCGCCTTCTTACCAGAATAATTGATTGCGGCTCCCAACCAATCGCCGATATCGTACATGAGGACTAAAAACTTTTCCAGTCCGTTTTAGCATGAAGATCTCCGAAGATATGGTAAACAAACACGGTCTCCGCTTTAAGGAATCCGCTGTTATTTTCGACGAGAACGAACCTGCAGACCAAATGTATCTGATCCTTTCCGGAAAAGTGGGGATCCATAAAAAAGTAAAAGAAGCATTCAAACTTCTAATAGAACTGAAAGAAGGGGATATGTTCGGTGAGATGGCGCTGGTGGATCGTAAGCCCAGAAGTGCAAGAGCCATCGCAAAAACCGACGTCTTATTATTTGCGATCACCGAGAGTGTGTTCTATAACCTAATCCAGACCAACCCTTCTTTCTCTTTAAAGATGGTAAAAATGCTTTCTTCCAGATTGAGAGAGACCAACCAAACCATAGCTAGTCTTTTAAAAGGAGACAGAAAGAATATTGTTACTTCCGCACTCGTCACTTTCGCGCAAACGAGGGGAGAACAGATAGAGGGACAATACAAGGTACATTTGGCCGCGTTTATGAAATGGGCCATCTTAAGAGTCGGATTGGAACACACTGATTTGGTATCCGCGATCAATCTTTTAGTAAAAGACAAATTGATCGAACAACCTAAAAACGATCCCAGCCATATATTGATACGGGATACGTTTTTTAAATACACATTGGACCAGTAATTCTTGGCTGAACAAAGCTCACCGGCCAAACAAAGCAGGCTGGATTATTTAGACAATCTCAGATCCTTTGCGCTACTATTGGGCTTAGCGTTCCATGTGGCGATAGTATATGCCGCAATCATCATATATCCATTAAGAAATAATGATAGATCTATAGCTTTTGACGTATTCGGAGAATGGGTCCATCTTTTCAGAATGCCTATGTTTTTTGTACTTTCCGGATATTTTACGGAGAGGATCTATCTTTCTAAAACATTAAAGGAATTTTTAAGACTTAGAGGGTTAAGGATCATCCTCCCCCTGATACCGGGGATCATATTGTTCGCACCGATGCAATATTATGTGAACGCATTACAGGAAGGTTACCAAGGGAATTATTTCAAGTTTTTATGGGAAGAATTCTTACTTAAGAATCCGGCTCCTTCCCATCTTTGGTTCATACTCTATTTAGCGTTATACACATTTTTATATCTCGGCGTCCGTCCGGTAATCTCCAGGATCGGTGCGTTCATACTACCTTCTTCCAGATACGGAGAAGCAGTGACTAAAAAAAGATCCAGCATAAAATGGGAAACATTACTCATTGCAGGAATTTGGTGCACGATTTGGACTTGCGGGATTAATTACTTTTTCTTAAAGGACGAAAAATACTTCAATATAGAACCGGTCCAGTTCATATATGATTTCAGCTTTTTCCTATTCGGAAGTTTTTTGATCGGAAAAGAAAGTACGATCTTAAAAGGAGAAACTGATCGTTTCGAGATCATCCTACTCGGATTTTTATCTCTTATCTTTTTCGGATTATTTTATTGGATCAGCACAATCGATCCATACTGGTCTTATTTCGGATATACAGGATACTGGAACAGAATACTTCATATTTTTCTAAAGTGTTTGGGCGGATGGATCTGGATCTCGTTTTTCATCCGACTCTTCCAGCTATTTTTCAACAAAGCGGGAAAACTCAGTTTTTATTTAAGAGAGTCCAGTTTACCGGTGTATCTGATCCATCATCCTATTTCTCTCGGAATCGGATTCTTAGTGGTAAACACTCACCTTTCTATTTGGGCCAAATTTTCTATTCATATCTTTTTAGTTTATGCTGTCACTTTCTTGGTGTATCATTTCGTCATCCGAGACTCCAACTTCTGGCTGACTGTGCTCGGGAATAAAGGGATCAGTTTTAAAAGGAATATAAAGGTTAGGTGATCCAAAAAATCCTAACGCCTTCGGCTTCTACTCATAACGAAGCTCAAACCTAGTAATTCTACGAATAGAAATTTATTTACATAGGGTCCATAATTTTCCTCAAAAAAGGCAAGGAAATCATGAACCCTAATCGAAAAGCTTGGATCTATATTCTTTTATTCTACACGATAGGACTGCTAGGTTGTAAAAAAGACAATAGCGGTACCGATCCTTTAATGTATTTAGTCGCACTTAATAGTCTTCCTGTCGCCGATATCGTTTTTGAAAAAGGTTTCCCAGGTTCGGACAATATTCTTACTACAAATAATTTCACAGGAGTTGCAGGGGATTATACGATCACTATCGGAGGAGAGGCAGCAACCGGGATCAGTCTTCCCGGGGACGGAAGTCTAGAATTTATCATGCCTAGCGTCTCGGGGATCACAGAAAATACCACTTTACAGCTTGTGGTCACCAAAAACGGAAATCCGTTCCTTTCAAAAACCGTAAGATATAGACCTATAGTAGACATTACCTTAGGAGCCCCGAACAGTTATAGCAGACTTGTTAGCGCTGCGGATCAAAGTAGCTATCTCGGAATTACGTTAGGAAGTACAGGGGATGTTCTTTTTAATATCTTCGGATATTTCGGGGCCAATCTGAACTTATACTATTATAGCAGCCCGACCGGTTCCAAAACCACAATTGTGGAAAACGGAAAAGTAGGAGCCCAATTCAAAAAGGCAAATCTTGCGAGCGGGACTTACATTATAGAAGTAAAATATTCTAGCGGCGCATTCCCCGCAAGTTATAGAACGAATATCGCAAACGGTCAAATCCAAGCGACTTCGGTTTCCAACCAAATGGACTACGCCAGATGTTATGATACCTTGGCTAGCGGAACCACATACGTAGGGGCTTCGAACGATTGTAACGGCTTAAACGGAGGCACATATACTCGCAGCGGACGATGCACTTACCCGACAGACGGCGGAATTACTACCAGAAGTTATTATACAAGTGGAACTGGGTTTGGCGGATTCGATCCTTGGTATGCAGAAACTACCTGCACCCAACCTGGCTACGGATCTTATAACGAATCTGAAGCTATCTACGAATTCAATTAAAAGGAAGTCCTTCATAATTTTATAATATTTCCGCGGGTTCGGAAAATTTTAAGGATTGCCATTCGTGCTATATTCTTTAAAATCCAAAAAAATGTCCGTCCGAACCCGTCCTAAAATATTCTTAATAGACGATCATCCGATCGTTCGATCCGGATTGGAAGCCGAGATCAAGGCTTCCGGAGATTACGAATATTGTGGTTCTGCCCCTTCGATAAAAGAAGGAACCAAAATGATGAGCTTCGCTCACCCCGATCTCCTGATCTGCGATGTTTCTCTCCAAGATGAGAATGGGATCAAGGAATTGGATTCCATCCGCAAAAAATTCCCGGACATGAAGATCGTATTTTTGACGATGCATAGGGATTGGTCTTATTTACAAGAAGCTATTTCCGCAGGTGCGGACGGTTATATTCTAAAAAGCGACTCTATGGAATCCATCATGGCTTCCATTAAAAAAGTATTAAATAGAGGGAAGGTATTCCCCGGAGAGATCGCAAACTTCAGCTATGATGAAAAACATATTAGAGAAGTAGCCGAGATCGTTAAAAAGCTTACAAAAAGGGAAAGTGAGATACTGAACTTTTTATCCAAAGGCAAATTAAACCGAGAGATCGCAGAAGATTTAAAACTGAGCGTGAGAACGGTGGAGGCTCATAGAGCGTCCATCTTCAAAAAGTTAGAAGTCGATAATATGGTGGAATTAACCAGAATTTTAGTCCAACTCAAGTCCTTAAATTCCTATTAAGAACGAAGAAGTATCGTAAATCTTGTCCCCTTCCCCTCTTCCGTAGAAACAAGTATTTCTCCTCCATGAGCGGATACAATTTTACGAATAATAGAAAGTCCGAGTCCTGTTCCGTAAGGTTTTTTACTTCCGAATCCCGAATCGAAAATGTATTTTTCCATGTCCTTACTGAATCCTTCTCCATTGTCCTCAAAGATCAAATAGACGACGTTCTCCTCTTTTTCGATCCGAATCGAAAAGATCCCTTTCTCGTCTGTGGCTTCTGCTGCGTTTTTTGCGAGATTAAAGATCAACCTGCGAATACGAAGTGGGTCGAGACGAATACTTCCCTTTGCGTTTATCTTAAAAACCAACTTCATTTTGGTAGATTGGAAAAAGGTCTCCAAATCCTCGAAAATTTCCTTAAAGTAGGTTTTTATATCAGTGTTCTGTAGATCCAAGATAATCCTATTTTTAGAAAAATCTAATATATCTAAGGTAAGATTCGTAAGAGCATTCACCTCCTTCTCTGCTTGAAAAAGAGAACCGGTTTTGGATTTTCCTTTTTGAGACCCGATGTTTTTCAGATTTTGCCGGATCATCGCGATCGGATGTCCTAGATCATGAACGATCTCCGCTGAAAGTTCTCCTATGATTGCAAGTTTCTCCCTATCTTGTCTTGCGATATTGTACACTGAAAATGCAAGTGCATCCGCGATCCCTCTTACCCAATCCATCTGGGAATCATCCGAATATTCTTGAAAAGGAAGATCAAAGATCAATTTATAAAGTTGCTCATCTTGAACGGATACGATCAGTCTATTATTTTGATTCACAGGTCCGGATAAAGAAGAAGGGTCCAAACCTAAAAGATTTTGCACATCATACTTATAAACTTCCACACTTTCGAAAGTTCCTAAGGGTGAGATAGAATACCTTTTCCAAACGGAAGAATTCGGCTCTTCCAAATATACATAGACTGTTTGTTCTTTCCCGTTTTCGTGCAGGATCTTTAAGGCGGTATCTGCCGCCTTATCGTACGAAGAAGATTGCATAATCTCTCTAGTGGAGAACACAAGGGACTTCATCTTTGTTCCTAACGTATCGGAACGTTTGAATGCTTCCGAAAAAATTTTGGAGATCAAAACGGAATATCCAAGTATCAGCGCAACTTCCCCGTATTGGATGAGATAAGTGCTTTTCCAAAATCCGAAAAAGAGCATGATATCATTCACAGTCGTTAGACTAATCACGACATAACCTGCAAATAAGATCACCCCACCTTCTATCCTTCTTTTCAAACCGATTGCAAGTAGAACCAGCCATATGGGCATCGTAACCAAAGGCATATATAATGCGATTGGCAGAAGCGTAAGAGTATAATATGCATTCGGAAAAAATAATACGATAAACACTGCTAAATAATAAGGAATGCAGATATATTGACCGAATTTTCTCCAGAACTCGGTCTTACAGTATCTGTATAGAAACGCGTATAGAGTCGGACCCGAAGCATACACACTAATATATTCCAAACGATTCGGAAGCTCCCAAGAAATTCCCTGTAAAAATTCATAAGCCAGTCTGGAATCTCCGTTTGTTAAAGAACGGATCATGATCAGAAAACAATGAAATGCGAATAGTAAGTGAGCTGATTCGTTCCTTCTAAAAAAATAAAAGAACACATTATAGAAAGACATCGTGGCGGCGATGAGTACCAATGCCCATTCCAAGTCCCGCCGTTTCCGAACATCCTGCAGAACGTTTTCCCATTCTCCTAGCTGAATGGAATTCCAAACTCCACCCCATCTGTTTTGAAAATTGGAAACATGAAATACTAACTCCAAGTTTTCCGAAGAGGAAACCAAGGCAATTTTCAACTCATACTTTGCTTTCGCTTCCTCTTCGGTTTTTCCGATCTCTCCTACACTCGCGATCTTCTTTCCGTTTGCATAAAGCACATAAGAAGTCCCTAAATCAGGAATTTTCAGAGCCAAGGCTTGCTTTCTTTCTCCCAATCTAATTTTAAGCCGATAGGTAGCATAACCATGCCCTGCAGCGTCAGGATCTTTAGAAAAACTTTCCGTCCAAACCGAAGGAACAGTTATGAACTTTTTTTTGGATTTATATTTCGGATCGGAGAAATCACCGGGTGAAATAAATTCTTTCCAATAAAATTCCCATTCGCCATCTAAAGGAATGATCTTACCGTCTTCGAAAGAATGTTTACTTAGATCCAGAGCTCCATTCTTTGCAAAAGAATGTTCCAAGCCTGATCCGACAAGACCACAGTGAAAATGAAAGGAAGAGATCAGGAGGACAAAGAAGGTAATTTTTCCGGATCTCACGCGGCAAATCTAAGGTGAATCTTGAAATCCGTAAATGCAAAACCTGTCGGTTATTCTAAAAATCCCTTGCCAGAGAATCTCGAATAAAAATCATGTCTCTTACCGGGCCTGTAGCTCAGTTGGTTAGAGCACGCGCTTGATAAGCGCGGGGTCATAAGTTCAAGTCTTATCAGGCCCAGGTACAAACGGTTTAGAAAGAGTGGAGTCGGAATTCCGGCACTTCCAAACCGGTCCTAATTCCACTCATCCCTGATACAAGGGGCGTTAGCTCAGCTGGGAGAGCATCTGATTTGCATTCAGAAGGTCATCGGTTCGATCCCGATACGCTCCAATCTTCTTCATTCCCTTCCCGTAAATTTTTTCCAAGTATCGATCTCGGTTTTTTTCAGTAAGATAAAATCCTTCATGGGTTTTTCGTTCTTCGTAGGGAATACGTAAATTTTCGTTCCGGAACAATCTTCCGTACGACCCCCCGGTCCAAAAGTTTTTACTAAAACTTCTTCATCTAATTCGGTTAATATCGCAAAAGAATAATTCGTATCTAAACTGTACCAGCTAAAAGTATTTTGCCAAGGTCGAATGCTCAGATCCGGTAAATAATAATCCGCAACTAACCCTGCTTTGGAAAAATTTCGGACCGGAGCAGAAGTCCAAAAACCGCCCATTCCTCTTTGCAGATGGCTCTTTCTACCCAAATCATCTAAGCAGGATATCCAATCCGGATAGTATTCAATCTTTAGAGGTTTATTCTTTAATGTGGAAGAAGATAAATAAATCACTGCATAGATACTAACGAAGAAGGTACCGATCTTTAAGGTTTCCCCTCTGACTAGAATACACCAAATCCCGAACAAACTCGGAATCAAAATCCCAACATAACGAAATGGGATTTTTTCAGGCAGAATATCTTCCGAAAGATATGCGATAAAAATTAAGAAGATTGGTAAAACAACGCCGGAAAATATATATAATAAATTCAAATTTTGGAACTGCACATCTCCTTTTCTGAATTTTCTTAATCTAAAGAATACAGCGGCACATAAAAGAAGAAGGCCCCAAATTATCCATGAAAAAGAACTGAAAAGAATAAACAGACTTTTCCAAAAAGAAGCTCCGAAGATCATTTTATAATTTTCAAATATACTTTTTTCAAAGTAGCGATACGGGAAGAATACGAAATGATTTTTTACGAGCAGCGAATAAACTTTAACTCCTGCGAATAATCCCAAAACGATAGGGATCCATTTTATGCTGTATGAAAAGATAGATTTAGGCTCATTGAACATCCTTCTTAGGTGAGTAAACGATTCGTATAAAATAACCGGGACCAAAAAAGAAGGTAAAAACAACGGATCCGAAAGAGCCGCTATAAAAATTAAAAGGAACTCCGATGCATAATTGGTTATATTCTTTTTAGGAGCGAGAAACAAAGCCCAAGATATAGGAAGGACGCACCAAGTTCCTGTATGAAATCCGGGAAGGAATAAAGGTAAAAAACGATTTTGAGCGAGGAAAAGGCCGCCTAAAACAAACCAAATACTTCCCCGATAAAGAAGACTAACCTTTGATTCTTCCGGAAGAAATCTTTTGAATAATATATTCCAGGAAAAAAACAAGAATGTCCATTGCAGAATCGCATATCCTAAATGAACGACCTCTAACAGAGCATTGACTTGAATTGCGAGGAGTCGAAGCAGAATATATAAAAGCAGATCCGGAAATAAATAAAACGAAGGAGTCCAGGTCCAATCTTTCAATCCGGAAAGCACGTTACCTTCTCCGTATCCTTTCATGAGTTCGGAAAATACATTTGCGAAAAATAAAGAATCTGTAGAATAAAATGCCTTGGAAGTTGATTCGGAACCGGAGATAGTCCCAAGACCGATCAGAAAGATGAAAAAAGAAACGAGTACAAAGAGTAGTTTAGTTTCTCTTCGATCCAATATACGTTCGATTAAATTCACTTCAGAAAGACTTCTTGCCTAAATTGGACGGTCAAGCGGATTCCAATCAGAAAAAGACTGGATATAATCTTGCTCGAAGGAAGAATTCGGATCATGAAACTTTCTTTCTATAGATCCTTTCTTATCCCGGCAATTTCACTCATACTGTTCCTAGTCTCTTGCGACGATATACGACGCTTGTTGGTGGCAAATGTGGACGACATGGCAAAATACAAAGCGGAAGGAAAAGAATCCGGCTTGGTTGCGGTCTTCAACCAAAACGACGAAAAAAGAAAGAAGATCAAGATCGGCCTTACTACGATCGGAAAAGGATTCGAACAACCTGTAGATCTGCTTATGATCCCAGGACCGGACATCTTCTTGGTCGCGGAAAAGACCGGAGCCTTAAAATGGCTGGATCCAAAAGACGGAAGTTCCGGTGTATTAATAAAACTTGATGGAATCTCTACAGATTCAGAGCAAGGACTTTTGGGAGTGGTTCTCCATCCTGAATTTCCCGAAAAACCTCTTCTATATTTGAACTATGTAGCAAAGAAGAACGGAGAATTTAGCAGAGTTTCCGAATGGACCATGGATCTCCCTAAGGATCCTAAAAAGGCAAAACTCTCCAAAGAAAGGATACTGATGGAAGTCAAACAACCTTACGGAAATCATAACGCGGGGCAATTGGCATTCGGAAAGGACGGTAAATTATACATCGCTTGGGGAGACGGAGGATGGATGGGAGATCCGAAAGGTAACGGACAAAATCCATCTACATTCTTAGGTTCGGTTCTCAGGATTGACGTGAACTCAAAAGATCCGGGCAAAGAATATTCAGTGCCAAAAGATAATCCTTTCTTAAACGATCCTGCATTCAAACCGGAAACATTCGCGTACGGTTTCCGAAACCCATGGAGATATTCTTTCGACCCTTCCGGAAGATTAATCATCGCAGATGTGGGCCAGGATCTATTTGAAGAAGTTGATATAGTAGAAGCGGGAAAAAATTACGGTTGGAACAAAATGGAAGCGACTCATTGTTTCGAACCTAAAACGGACTGCGATAAAAAAGGACTAACGGATCCTATTTACGAATATGGAAGAGAAGACGGGAGCTCCATCACAGGCGGCTACGTAGTTACTAACGATCGAATTTCAGATCTTCACGGCAAATATGTTTTCGGAGATTTTGTATCCGGAAGGATTTGGGCAATCGATCTCCCTAAAGACGGAAGCCCAGTAAAAGAAGCTTACTCCCTAGGAAAATGGCCGGTATTAATTTCCAGCTTCGGAAAAGATGCAAGAGGATCCGTTTATATAGCGGACTTCGGTGCGGGACAGATCCTAAGAATAGATCCAAATAAATAATGTATACTCCAGAACATTTTAAATTAGAAAACCTTGATATAATTCACGAGGTCATCGGAAAATACCCTTTTGCCGTTTTGATCTCCACAATTGGAGCTGGACTGGAGGCAACTCATGTCCCCTTGCTTCTCTCCAAAGACAGATCTAGCTTAGTCGGTCATATGGCGGCAGACAATCCTCTTCTACAAGAAGACTCTCCGGTCTTATGCGTATTTCACGGTCCTCATGCTTATATTTCTCCCAGTTGGTACGAGTCGGAGCAAACCGTTCCTACTTGGAATTATATTTCAGTGCATGCGAAAGGCACTTTACGCCTTTTAGATAAGGACCTTACGGAAAAGGTGCTTCAGGACTCCATTCTGTATTTCGAATCGGAAAATTCAAACTACGGATACCAAACTCCTAAACCGGAAATAAGAAACTCACTTTTGGGAAAAATAAAAGGATTTGAGATCAATCAGTTGAGTTACGAAGCAAAATTAAAGCTCAGCCAAAACCATCCGTTAGAAAGAAGAAAAAGAGTCATTAACAGCTTAGAACTTTCCAAACAGGACCAAGACCAGGAATTGGCGGAATGGATGAGAAGGATAAACGATATCCATATATCTTAATACCGATTTGTGGAAAATCTCCAAAGATCGATCTTACTTCGGTTCTCTTTTATAAACTCCAAACTTTTTTCAGGATCTGCAAATGTATAAATAGGAACCTTATCGCAATAATAAATCGAAACCGGTTCTCCCAATTTTCTTTTTACGATCTTTTCGTCCACACCGTCTATGATCGCGAAAGTGTAAGGTGGATTTTCTCTTTCGAACCAGTTTAGATTATTCTGCCAATAGAATAACATTAGGTCGTAAAGATAATCGTCAGGCTCTATACCCTTCTTAGAGAAGATCCTCATTGGTCTTACGTACCAGAAACTGGCGATCCCTCTTTTCAAATGATGTTTATCTGCAAGTTCGTCTAAACAAGCAACTTTAGCCGGGTAATGAGTTAGCCCCAAACCTTTAGAATAGGAAGTATAGATCCCTAAAACAATCCCAATAGTGAACAAACAGCCCATTGCAAACTTAGCGATCGGAATATCAGAGATCCTCAAAATAAAAACCGCACTGATCCCTAAAAACCCAAGAAGTATCTCTCCAAAATATCGATCTATTCCCTGGATACCGGCCTTTCCCGTAAGTCCGAAAACGAATCCGTATATTAGAAAAACGAAAGGAACCAAAATACCTAAAATTAAGAAAAGATAGGCTGGTTTAGTTAAATTTGCGCCTTCTTCCTTTCTTTGCAAAAACCTTAATACGCAGAAAAAAGAAAGGATCAAAACAATATAGACCCAATTTTCCTTACATAAATAAGAAAAAGAATGCAAGAAACTTTCCCATTTCCAGGACGCAATCGTATTCGTTATCTTTTCCGGAGCTGCGGTTCCGGGGAAGAATACAAAATTGTTTTTGCGTAAAATTTGAAAAAGGATGCGAGAAAGAACAATCCCCAAAAATACAGGGAAGTAGGTATATGCAACTTTTTGAATTTTATGGATGGACCTTTCTTGGATCCACCAATGATAAAGATGCAATCCTAAAGCGGGAATTAGAAAATATGGAATAAAAAGTAAATCGCTTAAAGAGAACAAGAACACCGCTAGGGCAACCAAAACAAAGTCCCTTTTGGAGTTCGATACTTCCCATCTATAAAAGATCCCCCACGCCCAACACAGAACCGTTAGATTTCCTCCGTGAAATCCGGGTAAAAATACGAATAGATCTTGTTTAAATAAAATTAATATGATCCCTATAAAAAGACCGAAGGCTAATACCAAACTCGCCTTTTCATATGGAATTTTTTCCTTCGAAAACTTCTGCAAAAGGAATAGTATTCCGAACAAAAGAAAGATCCATTGAAATGCAGAATAAGATAAATGGGTAAGCTCCCATCCGCCGTTCTCCATCGATAAAAAAATGGTTCTAAGTGCAAAATACTGAGCTAAATCGGGGAAAAAATATAAGGCAGGAGTCCAACCGAAGCCCTTTAACGATATTAATAAGTTTGCTCCGGGTTTTAGAAAAAGTTCCTGGTAAATTATGGAAAAAAAAAGAGAATCGGAATTATAAAAGAAATCAGCGAGTCTCGGATCGACTGCTACTCTTCCTAAGGAGATACAGAATCCCGCAAAGCCAAGTACCGCAGTGATAAAATAGAAAAATCGGTTTTTTGTTTTGAATCCTTGCAAAAAATCCACTTAAGCAGGAGTTTTCTTTTTAGATCAGAGCGGGCAAGCCGATTTCTAAACATCTGCAACAGTTATGAGCTTATTATCCTTTGTTCCAAAGTATTTCGATTGGTTGAATAATGACGCTCCCCAAGGCGAGTCCGAAAAATATCCGGAAACAAATTCGGAATTCGAGAGTTCTATTCCTGGAATCTATATCTCGGGAGATCTGACAGGCGTTCCTCTTCTAAAATATTCCGTAAAGAGTGGCGTTTCGGTAATCCAGAGTATTTTACGAAAACCAAAAAAGAAAACAAAAGGTAATCTGGATGTTTTGATCATAGGAGCAGGACCGTCAGGGATCGCAGCCGGTATCGAAGCAAAGAAGAATGGGCTAGACTTCCTTATCTTAGAAGCGAACCAACCGTTTCATACGATTACAAGTTATCCAAAAGGTAAACCTATCTTTGCGGAACCTTCCGAACTAAAGGTGGATTCCCCTATCCAGATCAAAGATACGACCAAGGAAGATCTTCTCAAAAGCTTGGAAAAAGTATTAAAAAAGCATAAACTCCCTATTTTGAACGGTGAGAAGGTAGAAATGATCCAACCTTCTAGAGGATCGGAGCAAGGTTTTGAGATCCGAACCGAATCGGGAAAACAATTCCATACCACTTATGTAGTACTAGCGATAGGAAAATCAGGGGACAGTAGACGTTTAGGGATTCCCGGAGAAGAACAAGAAAACGTTTTTCATAGACTGATAGATCCCCAGGACTTTCGGGGACAAAATACGTTAGTCATAGGGGGAGGAGATAGCGCAATAGAAGCGGCCCTCTCCCTAGTCGACGTTTCTTCTTCCGTTACGTTATCATACAGAGAGTCAGAAATTTCCAGACCGAAAGAAGAGAACAAACGTAAATTCGAAAAAGCAATCAAAGAAAATAAGATCAGGTTCGTACCGAATTCTACTCTCCAAAAATTCGGATCCAAACAGGTTCTTATTAAACAAGGATCTAAGACAAGAACCGAAAAAATAGATTCTTCTCTAGTATTGATCGGATCCGAACCCCCTCTTTCTTTTCTCGAAAGAATAGGAATAAAGATCAGAAATTCACTTAACTCTAAAGAAGTCATAGGATTTGTTTCCTTATTCTCTTTCGCATTATTTTTATATTTTGGAAAGGCGTCTTTTTACGCGTCTTTTTGGTATTCTTGGGTAGCATTAGGTTCGGGGATCGTATTTGCACTTTCTTCCGTTCGTTTTTTATTTTCTAAAGGAACATTTTCCTCTTTGAGATGGAGAACATTCAAAAATCTTTATCTACTTTCTGCGGCACTTTACTTCTCTGCGGTGTATTTAAGCGCTAAATACTTGGGATTCTATTTATTCGGGAAGTATCCAAACTTTCACTATACGGTTTTATATTCCGCCACCATATTATTTTTCGGGATCAGAAGGATCCAGGTCCGACCGACACAATACATAAAATTACAAACGATAACTTTAATCCTCATACAGATATTCCCTCTCTTCCTATTGCCGGAGATCATTCTCCCATTCTTAGGAGATAAAGGAATATTAGGTCCTTCTAACGGGTTTTTACTCACCCAGGTTTTCCCGGACGGCGCCTACTGGAAAGCGTACGGATTTATCCTTGCTTGGCCTTTGAACATGGGAGTGTTATACGACGGAGGGATCACTACCTTCTGGCTAATTTATGGATTTCTAATGAGCTTTGGGCTCATTCCTTATCTAGTCTATAAATTCGGAAAAGGTGCTTATTGCGGGTGGATCTGTTCCTGTGGCGGATTGGCGGAAACCCTGGGCGACGAGTACAGGAATAGAATGCCTCACGGAAAATTAGCTTACAAGTTGGAGCATTCAGGCCAATGGATCTTGCTCATCGCTGCAATTCTCACCGTGGCCAAACTCATCGGAAGTTCAGGACAATTTTTCTGGCCCTTGGAATTCGGCGCAGATTCGGTCAAAGTATATTATGATCTAATTGTAGACTTAGGTCTTGGCGGAGTTGTAGGAGTCGGAGCTTATTTTATGTTTTCCGGCAGGATCTGGTGCAGAATGTTTTGCCCGCTTTCGGCACTCATGCATATTTACGCTAAGTTCAGTAAGTTCCGGATCTTCTCCGAGAAGAAAAGATGTATCTCATGTAATATTTGCACTTCCGTTTGCCACCAAGGAATCGACGTAATGAATTATGCGAACAAGGGAAGGCCGATGGACAGCGTCCAGTGCGTCAGATGTTCGGCTTGTGTGGTAAATTGTCCTACTCAGGTTCTTTCTTTCGGAAAATTAGAGAAGAGCGGGCAAGTATTAGATACATTAAAAGCAGTTTTATAAGAGTATCGGATTTTCTTCTTGTCAATTTATTGTACTCGGAGACAATCCCCTGCTTATGAGTTCTTTTCTTACACATGTCCAAGACAGACTAAAAGTTTGCGGCCCCTTATCTTATAAGAATATGTTCGGAGGTTTTGGAGTATATTCCGGATCTCAAATTTTTGCAATGGTCATCAAAGATCGTTTGTATTTTAGAGTAGGACAATCCAACCAAGCAGAGTATGAATCCGCGGGAATGGCTCCATTTACGTACGCGGGCAAAGACGGCAAACTTGTAAGAGTTTCCTATTGGGAAGTTCCGGAAGAAATTTTAGAAGATGACCAAGACCTTATATTCTGGTTCAGAAAATCTTTAGCGGAAGCAAATAAAGCTTCTTCTTTAAAAAAGAAATCTGCTCCCAAAAAGAAGGTCATAAAGTCGAAAGTATCTTCTTCCAAGAAGACAGTTGCAAAGAAAAAAGCGGCCCGCAAAAAATCGGCTAAACGTACCGTTAAGAAAACTGCTACTAAACGTAAAGTTGCGGCAAAAAAGAAGAAGGTCCGTTCTCGTTAGAACTCTTACAAACTGATAAAAATCAAGTCCTCCATACAAGGGTAGTCGCCAGTTTTTTCAATTTACTTTATTGAGCCGACTGCTACTCTGGAAGAATGAAATCGAGATCGTTGAAAGTTCTGGTGGCATGCGCCTTACTTTCTATTCTCGTACCTGCATTCAATTGTGGACCCTTTTGCGAAATCGAAGCAGGCTCCTCGGAATCTTCTCCATGTCATCAGGACCAAAATCGGGATAGTGGTCCCGTATGCGATTGGGATCTTGTTTCCATCAAAAAAGAAATAGAGGACTCCCGCTCTATCCTACCTTTTCCTGTCCAAGTTTTTGAACATTTTAGAATAGGTTTCGAGGATTTAGTTCGGATCTTTTCCATTTCCCGTTCGCAAATCGAATTCCAAAAACTTTCCCACTCGGAAACGCTTACTCATCTTTCCTTCATCCGAATTTTAATTTAGACCTCGCATTATAATTTTCTGTTTTTATAATGTGAGGTCATTGTGCGTTTTTTTGTTATACTCGTATTTTTATCTTTTTTTTTGGATATTGTCCCTGCCAACCCCGGCATCGGAGAATGATACCGGAAAAGAATTGGATTTATATTCCATCATGGCAATCGCGGAGAAAAATTCTCCCTTACTTACCGCGATCCATTCCGATCTAGAAAGCCTTTTTTATAAAAGAAGGCAGGAAGGTAAGACACAAAACCCTTCCGTATATCTCGATTACGGACAAAGAACAGCGGCGGATGAATCCGGAGCCGAATACGCGATCCAAATGGAACAACCCGTTTATTTTCCCGGTAGGAAGGAACTCAAACAACTTTTAGTGGATAATGATTCCAAGATAAAGGAAGTCCAACAGATCGAAGCTTATAATTCAATTCGTCTTAGTTCGATTAAATTCGCCTATCGTTATCTCGTAGCAGCGGATAAAAAGAACCACGTCAAAGAAAGGCTTAAAAGGCTTTCTTTGATCGAAAGTTATATTAAAGCCAGACCATTTTTCACCCCTCAAGCAAAAACGGATTTATTTATCATAGAGACCAAAATTTTAGCTCTGCGAAAACATTTTAACGATCTGGAACTTGGAGCCGCAAAAGATTATGAATCCTTAAACTTATATTTGAGACAAGAATCCGTCCCGAATTTAAAAATTCCTTATTTCCGATCCGGAGTGAAATTTGATCGCAAAGACCTGGAAAAAAAAGCGGTATCCCAAAACCCTTCCATCCTCGCCGCCAGAGGAGAATTGGACAAGGCGCGAACGGAACTTAGACTAGCTAATCTGGAAAAATATCCGGACTATTCCATCACAAGTCAGATCGGAGAGGATAAATCGGGGGTTGCAAACAGATTTTACGATTTCGGACTGAAGTTCCGTATCCCAGTTTGGGACCAATTCCAGAATAAAGTAGCTTCTGCAGAGACAAATATGAAATCGAAGCAAGATAGGCTAATATATCAAGAAAACTTAATACAAACTTCTTTTAGCCAAGCATTTCTGGACTATGAACAAACCAAAGCAAATCTAAAACTTTACGATCTGACCCAGTTGGACCGTATCGATCGAGATCTAAACTTCGCGGATATGGAATTCAAGCGAGGTAGGATACAACTCATAAGCTATCTGGAGTTGGAAAACCAACTACATGAAACGCATCATGCGGTTCTGGACGCTCAAATTTCGCATTTAGAAAGTCTTCTGAACCTGCTTTATATCACGAATGAAAAAGATATTTTAGGAGTAATGGGCAATGCTAGCCAGACTTTTGAATACCAGCCTAAATAACCCATTCTTATCCGTAGGACTGGTTTCGTTTTTATTAATATTCTCATTTTATACGTTAAATGAAGTTCCTATAGATGCCGTGCCGGACATCACAAACATACAGGTGATCGTTACCACTGATACGGGTTCATTGGACCCCGAACAAGTAGAGAAGGTAATCACATTCCCGTTAGAGACGGAACTTTTAGGACTGCCGAATTTAATCGACGTACGCTCCGTATCTAAATTCGGTTTATCTAATATATCTTTGATCTTCAAAGAGACTACGGATATTTACCAGGCACGGGCCATGGTCGCGGAAAGGATTTCCAGCGCTAAGAAAAAGCTCCCCCCTGGGGCCACTCCTACAATAGTACCGAACACCACAGGACTAGGGGAGATCTTTTTTTACTCGGTAGAAGCAGTTCCCGATTCCGAATTGGACAGACTTCCGGAAGAGAGAAAACTTTTATATTTAAGGACTATCCAAGATTATGTGATCCGTCCTCAGATCAAAGCAATGGTCCCAGGAATCGTGGAAGTGGACTCCAACGGAGGTTACGAAAAAGAGATCCATATAGATCTCGATCCGAACCGAATGAAACGCTGGGGACTTTCCATCGATCAGATCATCCGGGATATTTCTACGATCGGAGAAAGTTTCGGCGGTGGTTTTATAGAGAACTCGGGAAAAATTTCCATCGTAAGAGCTTACGGACTTAAAAAAAATCTGAATGAGATCGCTGCAATTTCCGTTCGAAGGACTCTCACAGGAGCTTCCGTAAAGGTTTCAGATATAGCGGACGTGAACGAACATGGCACTCCAAGGCTGGGAGGGGCAAGCTCGAACGGAAAAGAAATCGTTCTAGGCACTGCCTTAATGTTAAAAGGAGAAAACAGTTACAAAGTAAATGAAGATCTCCATAAAGCCGTTTCGAATCTAAGCTTACCTGAAAATGTAAGAGTAAGGATCTTATTAGAAAGATCCTTCTTGATACAGTCCACTATCAAAACGGTCTTAAAAAACCTGGGAGAAGGTGCAATCTTAGTAATACTTACACTTTTTCTAATATTATTCAATCTAAGAGCCTCTCTGATTGTTGCATTGATCATCCCTGGCTCCATGTTGCTTGCTTCCGTTTGTATGAGATTTTTCGGTATCTCCGCCAACTTAATGAGCTTAGGAGCGATCGACTTCGGATTATTAGTTGATGCTTCCATTGTGATCACCGAAAACGTTCTCTCTAAATTCGAGACCGGAAAGTTCTCAAACAACGAAGAAAAACGAAAAGCCATATTGGATTCTTCCTTAGAAGTTTTAAAGCCGGTATCTTTCGGGATCTTGGTGATCATGTTGGTCTATGTTCCGATCCTGACTTTGGATGGAATTCCGGGAAGAATGTTCCGACCTATGGCTGAGACGGTACTTCTGGCCTTGGGATTTAGTTTATTTCTAGCCGTTTTCCTTCTCCCTCCCCTTTTGTATTTTTTCCTATCACCCAAAAACTTAGGAGAGCACAGCAAGAAAAAGGACAGCAAGATCGTAAATTGGTACGCGGAAAAATTACCTAAGATTCTGGATCAGCCTCGTAAGATCATTATATATTCCTTAATATTCTTTGTAGTTACGCTTCTTATCTATTTTAGAATGGGAACAGTCTTCCTTCCGAAATTAACCGAAGGAGACTTGATGTTAGTAATCGTTCGAAATGGGAATACCGGATTAGAGGAAAGTTTAAAAGAACAGAAAGAATTGGAACTTTTCTTAGGCAAAATGCCGGAAGTCGAAAGTGTATTTTCTAGGATCGGCACAAGTTCAGTGGCAAACGACCCAATGGGACCGTTTAATGCCGACACATTCATCATCCTAAAAAAGGACGTACTTCCGGACCTTTTGGGTAAGACAACCTGGGAAAATTTTTTAGATAAAATAGAAACATCCGTAAAAGAAAAATTCCCGGAATCGGAACTTACATTAAGCCAACCGTTGGAGGCTAGATTTAACGAACTATTAGAAGGTAGTAGAGCAGACATAAGCGTAAGGATCTTGGGAAAAGACCTAAACGTTCTACTCCAACTACAGGAAGAATTAAAAAACACACTAGAAAAAATTCCCGGGGCCGCAGAAGTAGAATTAGATCCCATCATGGCATTAAGAAAATCGAATGTAATCGATGTGATCCCGGACAGTACAAAACTCAAATACTATAATATTTCATTACCTTTATTCAACTCGGTATTGGAAAGTTCGATGAGCGGATTCGAGTTAGGAGGATTTTACGAAGAAGAAGTCAGATTCCCTATTAAGATCAGACTCTCGGAAGAATTCCGAAATAGAGAATCCGAAATAGGAGATATCAACGTAGGAACGGACGACGGAGGCACAGTGCCTATCCGACTTTTGGCTTCGATCCAAAAAAAGGAGAAGGTAATGACCATCTCCAGAAATAAGTCCAGAAGATTCGTAGCCGTGTCAGTGAATTTAAGAGGAAGAGATTTAGAAGGCTTTTACAAAGAAGCGATCTCCCAAGTCTCTAAATTAAAAATTCCTAATGGATATTCCATTTTTTGGGGAGGGCAAATAGAAAACCTTTCCCTAGCAAAACAAAAGTTATCCATGATCATACCTGCAACCTTGTTCATGATCTTTACGGTTCTATACTTAGGACTCAGATCCATTAAACAGGCCTTGTTAGTATTCTTTTGTGTTCCTTTCGCGTTAACCGGCGGAATCTGGTTCCTTTTCCTAAGAGGAATGGATTTAAGCGTGTCGGCATTCGTCGGATGTATCGCACTTTCCGGCATCGCCGTTTTGAACGGACTCGTTAAATTATACACAATCGATCGGATCCGGGCAGAAAGCAAACTTAACGTAAGAGACGCAGTTTTAGAAGGTGCGGTCAGTAGGATTCGTCCCGTAGTCATGACCGCATTAGTAGCATCTTTCGGATTCATTCCTATGGCATTCGGAACAGGATTAGGAGCGGAGGTCCAAAAACCTCTTGCTACGGTAGTGATCGGAGGAATTTTTTCTTCCACGATCCTGACCCTGGTTTTACTGCCTGCATTCTACTATTGGTTAGAAAAAGAATAAATCTTGATTTTTGTCCGGCTGGGATTAGCAACCACAGCCGGACGATTTTAGGTTTTCTTTCTTCTTCTTAAAGGAATACCAAAGCTAGATCCCGGCAAACAAAACCGAAGAAATAGAATCCAAGATCAAAGTTTTGAAAGAGTATAAGAATTTTTTAAAGTCTTCTTTGGAATGTTGCGGCCCGGAAACAAAAGAATGCCATCTTTGGGGTCCGCCTAATCGATTTAGAACGATTCCTAGTAAGAAAAATAATTTACTAACCTGAATTTTATGATTTTTTAGAAATTTATTTCAATCTTGATTGTTATACTGAGCAACGGAGAAAAACGATGATCTCTCGGTTTTGCATTTCTTTTGTCATCTTTTCCACATTTTTTGCCTGCAATAAAGCAGATCCAATTTCTTTGGATGCCTCCAAAACGATATCCGGCGTGGCCATGGATTTTAGTTTTTCTGAGATGATCGCTCTTTCTACACCTCAATCCACTGAATCGGACTCTGATTCTTGGAACTGTGCATTTTCTATCAACTGTCAAAACGTTTATAGTTTAAATTTCAACCAGGCCGATACATTGACTATTGCTGTAAGTTCCGTGACTGGCTCCTCGGTTGTGAGACTTGCTGTATTTTCCGGAACTACTTTGAATGGGACAAATCTAATCAATGGTAGTACGACCGACAGGGAATGTGTAGGGCAAGATACTAACGACACAGTTGCGGTTTCCATACCAAGCGCGGGACCTTATTCCCTCACGGTAGGAAGAGACTGGAATTATAGCGCCGGAGCAAGTGGAACATACTCTCTAAATCTTTCCTCGTCTTTAGTAAGTATGCTCGGGTTCACAAAAACATCTTCGAATACGGCAACTCAATCTACCGGCTTTAGCTGTCCTTAAATTAAGCGGCTACAGAACTCAATTTTTTCTTGAGGACTGTGGCGGCTAATGCGTAACCTCCGCCTGCTCCATCAATAAAATGAACTTCTCTTTCCGTTCCTGCATGTAAAAGGCAGGTCATTAATGCTCTATCTGAAATATGAATTCCGAAATGTAGTTTGCCGGACTTCTCCGCTTCCGCCAAACTGGACTCTAGTTTTTTTCGATCTATCGTATCGGAAGCGAAGACCATTTTAAATGTTCCGTCAAATTTCCTAAAATCGGAAGAAATGATTTGGTAGTTTTTCAACTTATTCAATTTATAATGGAAAGCTTTTAAAGGAAGATTCCAGCGGATCGCAAGCTCCGCACCGTATGTCTCGAATTTAATTTTCCAAAGATACAGTTTTTTTAATATACTATTTCCTTTTGAAGATGCGATCGCTTCCTTCTTCAGAACAGAAGAAGAATGTTCGATGATCAAATTTTCCTCTCTCAAAGGATGATATTCCCTTTCGGAACCGTAAAGAGAATCGATCAAGGAAAGCAGGCCAGATAAGGTTTTTGCAGCTTCCGAATCAGAATCCGAATTGATCTTTACAATGAGTGCAACCATCTCCCCTTTCGGACTTTGGATATCCTTCCATCTGCAAGTAAAACCTGAAAAATCAGCGCGTATATTTGGAATATAAGAATTGTCCGTTAAATACTTTGAGTTCGGTTCTTTGATCTTATTCTCCGCATATGCCGCACCGGTCCCACCCAAAACAGCCTGAGTATAATGTTTGGAGATCCTAAGTTTAGCCATAGTCAAACTATGGCCCGCTTCATAAATATCGGAAACAGGCACAAATCCGATTCTAAGATCCATCTTAAAATAATCTCTTACAAACTCTCTTGTATCGGCAAGTATATCCCGAATCTCGTTTAATCTTGAACCGGGAAGCAAGATAGTTACGCCGTCTCCTCCAAAGAAGAATGGGAACTCCATATCCTTGAGAAGATTAGTGATCCCCATCAAGGTCAGTCCTCCGGCCATATTCACATCTTTATATCTGCCTTCTAAAATTGCTTCCGTAGACTTTACTATGTCCGTTACGATCACTATCCAATCATCTGGAACCTTTCTGTAATGTTTACTATCCGTAACTTCCGAAAATTGGGAAATCTCCGGAAGTTCCTTATAAAAGTTTATGGTAGAATGTGATAGGATATTCATCAGTTGGCCTACCGAACTTTGACTGACGTTCTTCCCTAAATGTCATGCTTTTTTCCAACTCGTAATATTTGATTTGGGAATAGTAGATGCAAAAGCGTTTCAAAAAGGTTCGCATGGCAAAACTGCTTGGGATCATAGCATAATAGAATGAAGGTTAGAAAAGAAGACGGATCTAAAAAACTTACCGCTTCCTCGGATCTGCAAGATACGATCTTGGAAAAAGGAAGGGAATTATTTCGTTTAAGCGATTCCTTCGAAGATAGTTTTTTTAGCGCTTATAGATTATTTTCCAAAAGTCTTTTGTTTTTGGAAAACCGCCCTCTATTAAAATTACAGGCTTTTAGATTCGCAGATCTATTTCCTAGCCTTGGTTCTCTTTCTTCCATCTCTCGTTATATTAGGATTTATTTTGTCGAAACTCGTACGGAACTTCCTAAATGGATACTGTTCCTTCTCTCCTTATTTTTATCCAATCGACTTAGTTCAATATTCATCGCATCTTGCGCAAAGATCGGGATTAGACTCACCGCAAAATTTTTTATTTTAGGAAGGACTTACGGTTCCGATCGTAAAAAGATCATAGATAGATACAAAAATGGGATTTGTTCTACGATAGATATATTAGGAGAAGCCGTACTTTCCGAAAAAGAAGCGGAACGTTATATCTCTGAATATTTACTTTTACTGGAAGAAGTTTCCAAAGATAGAGAACTTTCAGAAATACGAAGTTCGCAATTTCCAGGAGAACCTACCGGTAATGTTTCCGTAAAATGTTCGTCTCTTTATTCCCAACTGGACCCACTCGCACATGAATCATCCGTAAGTCAATTAACGGATAAGTTACGGCCCATCCTCCGCTCTGCAGTTTCCAAAAATATTTTTATCAACCTAGATATGGAACAGTACGAAACCAAGGATATCATAATGGATACCGCGTTCCGCATCTTTGCAGAACCTGAGTTCCAAGACTATCCCCATTTCGGGATAGTGGTGCAAGCATATCTGAAAGCTTCTCAGAAAGATCTGCAGAAAGTAATAGAATATTCTAAAAAACGAAAATATCCCCTGACTGTCCGTTTGGTAAAAGGAGCGTATTGGGAATATGAGATGACCCAGTCGGCACAAAAAGGTTGGGAGCCGCCGGTTTTTCTCATAAAATCCGATACAGATAGAAATTACGAAGATTGTTCCGCACTTTTACTGAAGTCCTATCCTCATATTCGACCAGCATTCGGTTCTCATAATATAAGAAGCTTATCTTCCGCATTTGTGAGAGCGGAGCAATATTCCGTCCCCAAGGAATTTTTCGAAGTGCAGATGTTATACGGAATGGGGAACTCCTACAAACAAGCAATCCGAAGTTTAGGAATATCCGTAAGGGAATATTCTCCCATCGGGGAAGTGATCCCAGGTATGGCCTACTTGGTACGAAGGTTACTGGAAAATTCTACCAACGAAGGGTTCCTAAAGAACATCAATGCGAATAGTAAGGATAGGGAGAAATTATTGTATCTGGAGAATACGAAATAAAAATGAATCATACTTTCAATTTCCAAAATGAAGCCCTAAGAGATTTTTCGAGAGAGGAAGAAAGAACCCTTTTAAACGAAGGATTCGTATCCATCAGAAAAGAATTCCCGATACAAGTATTCCCGATCATCTCAGGAAAAACGAAAAGATCATCTTTGGTAGTCCCGGCCTTGAATCCTGCAAATACGGGCGAAAAAATCGCAGATATACATTATGCATCCATTGCAGATGCGGAAGAAGCCGCCAAAGTCTCAGGCGATTTTTTTGAAATATGGAAAGGTACAAAGCCTGAAATACGGATCGGGTTCTTAAAAAAAGCGGCAAACATTCTACGTTCCCAAAAAGCGGAACTCACTGCATTGATCTCTCTGGAAGTAGGAAAAGGAATCAAGGATATAGACGCAGAAATCGCAGAGGCGATCGACTTCTGTGAATTTTACGCCAAAGAAGCTGAGAACATTTTCCAGCCCAGAAGAAGAGATCTTTTAGGAGAAGAGAATATCTACACATATATACCGAGAGGGATCACCTTGGTAGTAGCTCCTTGGAATTTTCCTCTTGCGATCCTTTGCGGAATGACAGTCGCGCCTTTGGTTGCAGGAAACCCGGTGATCATGAAACCTGCAGAACAATCTTCCGCGATTGCATTCAAACTTTTTAATATATTAATAGAAGCCGGCGTCCCATCTTCCGCACTTCAATTCTTGCCTGGAAAAGGAGAAGAGATCGGAGCCTATTTAGTCAAACATCCGGATATACATACAATCAATTTTACCGGCTCCAGAACAGTCGGATTAGGAATGATCCGAGACGCCGCCTCTCAAAATCTAAAGTTCGTAAAAAGAGTAGTGGCTGAGATGGGAGGCAAAAACGCGATGATCGTGGACGAGGATGCGGATTTAGACGAGGCGGTAATCGCATCCATACAATCCGCATTCGGATTTCAAGGACAAAAATGTAGTGCACTTTCACGCATTATACTTTTGGAATCTAAATACGACACATTCAAAAGCAGATTTACAGACGCCCTACAATCCTTACAAACCGGGCTGCCTGAGGATCCTTCCGTAAAAATAGGTCCGGTGATAGATTTGGAATCAAAAATAAGATTGGACTCTATCGCTTCCCAGTTCTCTTCTAAAATCGTAAGTAAACTCAAAATAGAGGAAAACAGAAAGAATACAGGTCACTTTGTAGAGCCGATCATCTTTGAAACTGAGGACCCAACTTCTCCGTTAGGGCAAACGGAATTTTTCGGACCTTATGTTACATTATTCAAAGCTAATAACTTCGAAGATGCTATCAAAATAGCGAATAACGTGGACTATGCCCTTACCGGCGGGATTTTTTCTAGAAACCCTAAGAATATACAATTCGCAAAAGAAAAATTCGAAGTCGGGAACCTATATATCAACAGAGGAATTACCGGTGCGGTAGTGGATAGACAACCTTTTGGAGGATATAAACTTTCGGGCGTAGGAGCAAAGGCAGGCGGTCCTGATTATCTAAAACAATTTTTAGAACCTATCAGCATTACCGAGAATACTATGAGAAGAGGATTTATTCCGGAGGCTTAAAGATCTTCTTTTTTTGGATTAAAACGCTCAAAAAAGCCGGGCATTATCCGTTATTAATAAGAAATACAATTTCGGAGAAATATTAATGAAAGAAGAGATCGGAACATTCGTAAAAACAGCAGTCAAAAGTTCCGCAAAAATATTCTTACTTTCGTCAATTGCACTCTTTCTAGGATTCATTTTTAATCTTTTTCTATTAGCTTTCTGTTTTCCTGAAATGAAAAGTATCGCGTCTAACCTGGGACCGATGCCTATCGCAAGAGCGGGAGGAATAGGGGCAATACTTGCATTGATCGTAATAGTTCTTGAACTATGGCCTATCGTCCTTTTGGTAATCGGATTCGCATTTGTATTCCCTTTCCTATACTTCCTAGGGATCAAAAAATATCTTTTAGGAAGAGAATTGGGTAATCTGGTCTCGGAGAACAAAGCATGGTTCACTGAGAATATCTCCAAAACACTTTCGGAAATGATCAAAAAAAGAGTCGGGTCCGAAAAGATCGATAACTGGGGAAAGTTTATCTCTTCAAAACTTAAAGATCTACCTACATTTTTACAGGAGAAAGAGAACTGGCCCAAGGTTCTTCGTTTCATTTTACAAACATTCTTAAAAAAGATCCGAATCGCGGAATTCGCCGAGGAAGTTGCCGCCGCTTACGAACAAAAAGGAACCCAAGACATTTCTGTCTTAGAAGAAATTATCAAAACAAGTCTAAACAAAGCGATCGATAAACAAATGGAACCGTCTCCTCCATTGTTTTTCTATATAGTATTTGGAGCGAATTTTGGGATCTTTTTACTGATCAAAATTTTGGTATAAGAAGTCCGATTTGCCGTAACAATTTCGAGATTGGACGAACTATCGATTAGACCTTTTAGAATCTAGTTTATGAAAAAGTCGGAACTCCTTCTTCTATCCTTACTTCTTTCCTGCTGCAGCAGTTATGAGGAAATGAGTATAGAAGAAGATAAAGCTTTTTTAAAGCTTAAAGAATCTGACACATTCTACCAAGAATATTTTATCCAAAATAAAAAAGAAGAGCCGCCGGTACACTGGATTAGCACAGGATGCCGACCGGACAAAACGAAAGTCCTAATATTTATCCACGGTTCCCCTGGCGTTTGGTCAAATTATCTTAGATATTTAAAAGATCCCGAACTATTAAAAATGTATTGTATGCTTGGAGTGGACCGTCCGGGTTTCGGAAAATCTTCCGGCGTAACCGCGGATGTGAACGCCCAAGCAGAAAAAATCTTAAATACACTATCAAAACTTCCGGAAATACAGAAAGGAAAAAAATCGATATCTCTATTAGGACATTCTTATGGAGGTCCGGTAGCAGCACGAATGGCCTCACTTTTTCCGGAAAAATTCCAATACCTATTTCTATTAGCGGCTGCGATGGACCCGGAAATGGAAGAAATAAAATGGTACAATAAGATTGCGGATACCTGGCTCGCAAGCCGACTCTTACCCGAGGAATGGATTCATAGTAATTCGGAAATGTTACCTTTAGAAGAACAGCTCAAAAGTCTAATCCATGAATGGAGGAAGATCAAAGCCAAAACTATTGTAGTCCAAGGAGAGGAAGACGGACTCGTAAATCCTCAAAACTTGGATTTTATCCGAAAGAATTTTTCTGCAGAAACAAAAACATATCTTCTTCCGAAAGAAGGACATTTCCTTCCTTGGAAAAATTACGAACTAATTCATAAATTATTAATAGAGTTCTCGGGATAATTTAAATCTCTAAGACTAGACTTTTACCGAGAAAAGCAGCATATTCTTCTGCTGACTTATTAAGTTTCTTTCTTAAATTTTGATTCAGCGGTTTGTATGTGTTCACTTTTAGAATAACTTCTTCCTTTTTAAATTCTCTCTGCCAAATTCCATTTACCCAACCGTTAACAACCAGTGTCGGCCTAAATAGATCGTCCGCCGGAGTTAGAGGTCTTTTAGGAGATGGATGCATACAATCCCGACGATCGGTATAAGCCAACAAAAACTCATCGAACGCAGGAAGGAGGAACAACGTATCGGAGGCTTCATCTACAAGATCTACCTTTTTAGGCAAATAATAGATCTGATCTTCCTTCTGAAAACTTCTCAATTTAGAACCAAAACTTTCTATCCCTGTTTTTGCATCCTTTACATTCAAACCTGACCACCAGACAAAATCCGCCAAAGTTGCCGGAGACCTAGTATCGAAGTATTTTTCGGTGAGATCATAGAGAGCCTCTTCTTTCGGTCTTTTGATTTTTTTGATCTTTGGGATCCATTCGTCGATCAATGCATACGTAAACTCTTTTCCCCTTTTGGGACCGAAGCATATCAAGGCATCCAACCCTGCTCTTTGCAGAATATGGGACAATCTAGTCGTATTTGTGATGATCCCCGATCTTTTTAAAATAGAAGATATTTCCTTTCTAGTTAGAAAGTTTCGGTTCGAAAGATTTTTAGAAAGAATAGAATAACATTTTTTTAATACTTTAAGATCTAATTCTATCTTTTTGTAATGAGCTGCATATTTGGAAACTGTAGAAGGACCTAACAAATCCAGTAACCAATAAATGTCCTTGGCGGAAACTACGTGTAATGTTCCCCTCAAGGGCCAAGATCTAATGATCTTTTGGTCAAGGAACGCGGACTCGACATCTTCTTCTTTTAAACCCTGAGTTCTAAGTCCTATTGCCCATTTAGAAGCCGCATAATCCTGGCCTTGGATTGCAACCAAAGTTTCCACTACCTTTTCAGGAGAAGAAAGCCGAGTATCAGAAACTCGCAGATATTTCAATCTTGTTAATGAGATATTCACGTAAGTGTATCTAATCCATCAAATACAGATTTTCGGGAATCATTTTATTATTCCTTAAAACAAACCGACGAGAGTATCGTTATTCATTATTTTTACGATCAACAAGACTTTTCCGGATCAAATTCAGAAAATTGCTACCTATCGGAACAAGAAAATGAACCATAACAAAGTGTATGGCGGAAGCTTTAAAGAACTTTTATGATGACAAGGCTCTATTAAAAATAGGGACCCAATTCTCCAAGGTATTATCCCACAAGCAGCCAGAACATTGGGTCCAAGAGATCAAAGCTAAAGATTGGAAGAAGTTGGAGCTCAAACAAAGGATCAAAAGAATCGCAGAGGCCTTATCAAACTCTCTTCCAAAACCGTTTCCAAAAGCAGTCCCCCCTTTATTAAAAATTTCGAAAGTTCTAGAGAAAGAATTCCCAGGCACCCAAAGGTTCTATATTATTTTTTTAGGGGAAAGTGTAGAGATCTCAGGCATCAATCATCCTGAAGAATCCTTGTATTGTATGGAGCAAATCACTCAGATCATCTCTTGCGAATTTTCCATTCGAGAGTTTTTGATCCGATATCCGGAGATTACTTGGAAAAAAATGTTAGAATGGTCCAACCATTCTCATCCAGGAACAAGAAGATTGGCAAGTGAAGGTTCTCGTCCCAGATTGCCTTGGGGAAAAGGGATCCCAGGATTAAAAAAAGATCCCGAAAAGACTCTCCCCATTTTGGAAAATCTGAAAAACGATCCGGATGAAGTGGTTCGTAGAAGTGTGGCAAATCATCTAAACGATATTTCTAAAGATCATCCGGATTTAGTGATATCCATTGCGAAAAATTGGATAGGTAGATCGGAAAACACAGATCTTTTATTAAAACATGCACTTAGAGGTCTATTAAAGCAAGGCGACTCGGAAACACTTTCCATCTTCGGATTTCCAAAGAATAAATCCGCTAAAATTTCCAAGTTGGAAATCCAGCCTAATACCATAGAGATCGGAAAACATTTAATCTATAGATTCGAAATGAAGTCGGAGGCTAAAGAACCTACTCTTTACAGATTAGAATCTAAGATCCATTATCTAAAACCTGTAGGGAAATTCTCCATAAAAGTATTTCAGATAGAAGAAAGAGAATTTTTTCCCAAAGAAACGAAAGTTTATGAAAGAAAGCAATCTTTCCAGCAGATGACCACAAGAATCCATTCCCCCGGAATCCATAAATTAGAGATTATTGTGAATGGAGAAACAAAGGCAAAGGCCGAATTCAAAGTTATTCATCCCAAAACTATGAAAGGTAGCAAACGTTGAGCCTCTACTTAATAATATTCTTTAGTTTTTAAAAAATCTTTCGTTATGGTTTTCCAAACGGCTCGTAAAAAAATGAGGACAACACAAAATTAACGTATGAATCTATTATTGCCCGTATTCTTTGCACTTCTCTCCGGCCTTGCCATGTCCATACAACCAGGTATTAATTCTATATTAGGGAAAAACATAGAAAGTCCCTGGCTTGCTTCTACTATTTCATTTTTCGTTGGAACCATTGCGTTAGGCGTCATTACAATTGCTTTAGGAGAAATAAAATCTACTTCATTCATATTCCAAACAATCAAAGAACAACCCTGGTGGATATGGACTGGAGGATTTTTAGGAGCGATATTGGTAACTTCCTCTCTTCTCTTTGCGCCCAAGTTAGGAGCCACAAGTTGGGTCGCTCTACTTTTATTAGGCCAAGTAGTAACCTCCGTTTTATTAGAAAAATGGGGAGCATTAGGATTTCCTGAAAAACCTATTTCGATCCAAAAAATGATCGGATTAGGGCTATTGCTTCTGAGCGCCTGGTTAGTTCGAAAAGGTTGATAAACCGGCAAGAGTCAGAATAGGTTGATCGGCAAATAAATATATATCCGAGATTTTGTAGGAGCTCCTACAAAATTAGTGAAGAAATAGTAATTGAGGAAAATGCAATATTGTGATAGAAGGAAAATCGCTTCTCCCACAGGCCCTCCTCCACCACCCGAACCAGGGTGGGGGCAGTCTTCCTCCCCTTGTAGGAGCTCCTACAAGCCTCTAATACCGGCCTGAAATCAGGACCAACCAATGCCGCGGCAGTGATGGGGAGGGCTTTAGTCCGGGCAAAGCCCGGATGAGCGCGAATGCGCGAACCCGCAGCAGCGCGACTCCCGCTAAGCGGGAGGGCCGCCCAGATGAATTATGAAAAAGAAAATTATCTTTTTTTAATAATCTTCGTCCGACCAACCAACATCGTTAAGGAAATCCTCGTAAGAGCCGTCAAAAATTCGGATCGTATCGTTATCAAAAACGATCAACTTAGTAGCGACAGCCCTAAGATGCATCTCATTGTGAGTGACCATGATAAGAGAACCTTCGAACTCGTCGATAGCCTCGATCAATGCGTCGCAAGATTGCATGTCTAAGTGGTTAGTAGGCTCATCCAAAAACAAAAGGTGACAAGGGGTGACCAAAATTTTTCCGAGCATCACCCTACTTTTCTCTCCACCCGAAAGGACCTTGATCTTTTTCAAAGACATATCATCTGAGAACATCAATCCACCTGCGATAGTTCTAGCAAGCCATTCGGTGCAAGACTTATCCGCGCTCATAATTTCTTCAGTGACAGTTGCATTTTCGTTCAGATTCAATTTATTTGTCTGACCGAAATAACCTTCCTTTAACGCTGGATGTTTTTGTATCCTACCTGAACTTGGTTGGAGTTCCCCTGCAAGAAGTTTCAGAAGAGTGGATTTACCCTTACCGTTTTTACCGATAATGCAGATCCGATCCCTCTTCCCAACACTCAGAGAAAAATCGGAAATTAAAAAAGGTTCCTTTCCCGAATATGAGAAAGAAATGTTTTCCGCAGACAACATTTGGCTCGCGGCAAAAGGAGCGGAGTTAAAGTATAATTCCAAACTTTCAATCTCTTCCAACGCCTTCATCTCGCCTTGTTTCTCCAGCTTTTTAACTCTGGATTGAGCACGACTCGCAAAACTTGCCTTCGCCTTAAAACGTGCGATAAATATCTCTTCCTGCTTTCTTTTTTTCGCCTCGTTCAAACGAGTCCGTTCATATATTTCTTCAGCCTGATTGATCTGATTGTATAGTTTATCCGTATCACCTTGGACTTTGATCGCCTTCGTACGATGGATCGCCGCAGTGTGAGTTACCACGCTATCCATAAAACTTCTATCGTGAGTGACTAAGATGATCTCACCTTCCCACTCACGTAGGAATTCCTCCAGCCAACGGATAGTAACGATATCAAGATAGTTATTCGGTTCGTCTAACATCAATAAGTCGGGACCGGATACCAGAAGTTTCGCAAGATTCATTCGGATCTGATAGCCACCGGAAAACTCTTCTGGGCTTCTCTCCAAATCCGCTTCCGAAAAACCCAGACCGGATAAAACTTTCTCCACCTGCCAAGTTTCGTATTCCTCACCCTCAGGAAGACCAAGCGCACATTCTTCCAACACAGTGGGCTTAGTAAATTTCAAATGCTGCTGCAAATGGCCGATCTTGTAACCCTTCGGCACTGTGATAGTACCCGAATCGGGTTCCACATTCCCCAAAATCATTTGGAACAAAGTAGACTTCCCGTGACCGTTCCTTCCGACAAGACCCAATTTTTCTCCCCGATTCAAACTCAGATTCAGATCATCGAACAACAGATTGGAAGTATAAGATTTATGAAGATTAGAAATTTTGATCATCTTTAAGTGCGCTCTTTATAAACCAAAGTTTTCCAAGTGTCCAAGATTTCACTCAAAATTGCCTGTAGGAATTCCTACAGGGATAAGGATTCGGGCGTTTCCCGCAAATAGGAGTTCCAACGACAGGACATTTTTACAATTACTTGCGGGCCGGGCTACTCCAGGCTACGCTACGCTTCGGACTCCTCGCGCGAACCACCCATAGGTAATAAACGGGCCCAGATAGCCTGAGGCGTTTATTAACGTAAACCAATCAGTCATCCTTCGGCTGCGGAGTCCGCGTTCCGCGCCTTTCATATCCCTAACGCAAAGTCGATGATTGAAAGGCCAACTGCGAAATATCGGATCTTATGCAAGTAATTTCTTAGTAAAAATCTTGTTGGAATTCCTACAAAACTCGCATTAAATCCAAGTTGAAAGAATTAGGTTTATATGATATAGATGCCCTGGCTCTCCCACAAGCCCACCTCCACCACCCAACCCAGGGTGGGGCCGCTTTTTCGAAAACTAATATTGAGATATGATCGCCACTCAAGCCCCGAGCCAATCTTCCTTCGAAGCGCTCTTTGAATTTTCCGGGAAGAATTTTCTATAAGTTTTTTCATGTCAGGCTCTATAGCGAAATGTCTTTCCACACTGGGAGCCTCATCTAACAAAAGAAACCTTGTCTGATCAGCGGCCAGTGCATGTAGTTTTTTTAATGTATCTCAGGAATAATCTCGCAAATCGATTGAAACGATTTTGGCAAAGGACTTCCGTTCGAAACCAATTCCTAAAATACAAATGCCCAAATAGTTCATCCCTACAAAGAAAATTATAAATGCCGAATCTCAGCGGGCTGGTTATACCAGTTATTATTTAAACCATCCGAATACCATACCGGAGCTTCGATCAAATCATTCAGATCTGCATTGTCTAAGGTCGAAATCGCCACACTTACAAAAGCTCCGCCGATTTCTTCGATATATCCTTTTGAGAAAGTTCTCACTCCGCAATTTTTACAAAAATGGTGTTTGCTACTCTTTGTATTGAATTCATAGAAACTGAGGCTATCTTCCCCGCTCAATAAGCGAAAAGATTCAGGCTTAACAATGCTGGACCAGTTTCGGACCTTTCTGCAGAAGGAACAATTGCATCTACCTGTGCCGGCGCTCAAATCCAAATCCGCCTCGTAACGAACTGCACCACAATGGCAACTTCCCGTATATTTTTTAAGGCTCATAAATAACTCCTCATTGGATCTTGGATGGAATCTCTAGATCCGTATACAAACTATATTACAGATTAAATATGACAGTTTATGTCATATTTAGGAATGCAGTTCTAAAAAATATGAAATCTCGTCGGAAACGATTAACTCCGATAATCTCCTGCAAGATTTTTTTAAAGTTTCGAGAGGATTTTCTTTTTTACATTCTATCCGAACGAGTAAGTCGAAAAAATTCCTTTTTTGAAATTCTATCGTCGCTAAAAAAGTTCCGATTTAGATTCGAATCTTCCGTAAATTGTATGTTTACGCGAGCCGAATACCAAGGCCCACCCGCTCTATAGTTTAATAGAACGATACCGTGCGTTCTATATTGGAGATAGTATGACTCCATTACAAATTGTAGATATACTTTCCGTGTTTTTGGACAGAAGAATCGAATGTATGAGGATCCCACTCGAGACAGTACGTGCTCATAACAAAATTTTAGTATATTTGACTGAGTGGATCAATCGAGAAGGTTACCCAGAAGTGGATATGAATCCTTTATGGCAAGAACATCCTGGGCTTCTGAATTTTCCCCAATGGCTAGAAAAAACCGGAAAAACACAAATAGAAGCTGCATCAATAAGATCACAGTATTGCAACTTCCGAGCAGCGTTTGTTTTTATCATACCTCGACCCTTCCTGAAATTTTCAGGACCTTAATTTCAATTTGGCCACATATTTTTCCCGGATTAGGATTGACCAAATTTTGTAGCAATCGTTACAATGATTCAAAAGATAACTGTTCCCATGAGATCGGACAAAGCTCAGGGAATATGATAAAAAGTCCGGATCTATATATAATATCTTTTTTATATTCTCTAATGAGCGGTGAAAATCAAAAGGATGGAGAAAGAAAAATCGAAAATCCAAAACGATTTTATACTAGGAGAATATTATGGGCCAATCAGCATCGGCAAGAGTCCAACCGAAGATACGTAAACCGAAATTTCCTTTGGAAGACATAGCTAAGGAAAGAGGTTTCGGAAAAAAGATCCCATTCTTTACGGCATTTCTTTCCAGCTTAAGCGTATTATTTCCGGAAGGAGAACGTTTCTTTATTCGTTCAGTCAAAGCGTTCAGCGAAGATGTTGATCCGGCTTTAAGGAGTGAGATCAAAGCTTTTGCAGGGCAGGAAGCGGTCCACGGCAACGTTCACGATAAAATGAACGAAAGATTCGTGGAGATCGGATTGGACTTCCGCAGTCATGAAAGAATGTTCTGCTGGCTGTTCTTCGATATACTAGAAAAAAATATTCTAAAACTCTTTCCTGTTTGGGGCAAAAGGCTCGCACTCTCAATTACCGCAGCAGCGGAACATTTTACTGCAACTCTCGGAAGATTTTTACTTTCTCTACCAGAACAACGTGTAGCTTGGATCGACCCTATCAGCTGGAAAGTGATCGAATGGCATGCACTGGAAGAATTAGAACACAAAGCTGTAGCGTATGACGTGTACCGCGCTTCGGGAGGCGGATACTTTACGCGGGTCCTTGGAATGACTATCGCGGTCCAACTTCTCGGTCTTTTGGCAATTGTTGGCACGATCAGGGCCTTATTCTACTTCGGTATTCCGAATCCGAACCAGATTGTAAGAGATTTTCGCTTCTTCTTTGGCATTCCCGGCTTTGCTTGGGCCGTGATCTTTTATATTTTAGAATATTATATCCCAGGTTTCCATCCGAACGATCAAGACGATCACGAACTCCTGGAGAAGTTCGAGAAAGTTATGACCGCCCACGGATATTAAGAATATATTGAAGAAGTTCCGCTTGTTGGAATTCCAACAATGAAAAACACCAACTTTAGATCTCGTGAGCCAGGTTAATCTTGGCTGCGCGAGTTCTTAGGATAAAGAGTGCCGAAGATCCGATCCCAAATCGAAGTATAAAACCCGAAATTATAATCTTCTTTTTGATGATGAATCGCATGGAAACTACTAGTAGTCAGAGTATTAAACAAATTAGAATGAAGCCATTTTTCAGATAAAGGTTCCACTCCTAAGTGGCCAATTACACCGAACACAACGTTCAATACTAGATAAATACTCATTCCTGCCCAGGAGAAATCATAAATACAGAGCACCAATAACCAAAGTGTTCCAAATCCAAGTGCTTCTAAAGGATTCAAAACGAATAGAGTTAAAGGTCGAGGTTTGTCGTAATAATGATGAGTCCTATGAGCGAACTTATAAATAATCCTGATATGTGCGATCCTATGCAATAAGTACATACCCGCATCCATTACGAGAAGAAGGATCAGAATGTCCATCAATGCGAAAACACCTATATCGCTACGAAATTGAATAGAACCCGTTCTCCAAAGCCAAAGTCCGAGTAATGTAATAACGGTATTAAGAAATATGGTAGAGGCCGCAAATAGGATCTCTTTAGCTTCGATTTTCGGCGGGGTTGGAACAATGTGCCGATGGGCATAACGTTTCGAGAGCAGATTGCCAATATATACCGAACAAGTGAAGATCAGAAGATTTTCAATCAAGAGAAATAAAGCAGCCCAAGCATAGGAAATTTCTTGCAAGAACAGAACTGCTTGGTTTTCAAATTCATTCATAAGTTTATAAAATTAAGAAAATCCACCTTGCATCAAACAGTCGATAATGTTAAACTACGCATTATCTGGAAATCACAAGTGAAACGCGGATCCATTCTCTTTTCTATCTTACTCATATTCTTACAAGTTCAATGTGGGACTTACTTTATATATGATTCTTTACAAAAAGAGGCAAATGGCAAATCGGATCTTAGTCCTCTGCTGCTTTTATTAAGTGGTGGTGGATCCAACCCTTTGCTCGTGGAACCTGTAAGCTGGCTAAGTTTTCCTTCTTCCCCGGTAATTTTCAAAGCAGGAGCTACCGGTAACTATTCTGTTGGTATCCTATATCCGTATTCCGGTTGCCCTACCTCTCAAACGTTCTATATTCAAACGGCTACCAACGGTGTTCCTTTAGATTTTCTTAGCTGTTCCAATTTTTATTTGGACGGTTGTGGTATTTTAAATCCTACAATTTGTAATGTTTCTGGATCCACAGCTGGCAATGCAAATGTGATCTATCAGGTACCATCATATCAAGACACTGCCCCTTTTCCAGGAGTGCATGTGAACCAAATCATAGGAGTTGTGCAAGTGCAGGTTATCCCCTAACAAAAGGGAAAATATTAAACCTTCGAAGTTTTCCATCCGCCTTTCCGGAATAACCAAAGTGTAAACAATCCTATAGAAGTTTCCGTGATCATGCTGGCCCAGAATACTCCAGAGTATCCGTATGAAAGCACCTTCGCCAAAACATAAGCAAATGGAATTTGAAACATCCAAAAAAAGACCAGATTGATTAATGTCGGAGTCATAGTATCCCCCGCACCGTTAAATGCCTGAACACTGACCATCCACCAAGCATATACAAAATAAGAATAGGATACAATACCTAACCACTCGGAACCGATAGAGATCACTTTTGCATCATCGGTAAAGATCGACATAAGAGATTCTCTGAAAATAAAATAGCAGATGGAAACTCCGATCAGAAAGACCATATTCCAAACACCGACAATCCAAACGGAATGTTCCGCTCGATCCGATCTCCCCGCTCCTAAATTCTGACCGACCAAAGTTGCAACTGCGTTCGACATTCCCCAAGAAGGCATAAGAGTAAACATCATGATCCGAAGAGCGATCGTCGCACCTGCTACTGCCTCGCTCCCGAATTCTGAAATAATTCGCACAAGAAAGATCCAAGAAGTCATTCCGATAATAGTTTGCCCAATACCGCCAATCGAAGTACGAACTATATCCGAAATAATTTCCCAGTGCACACTAATTTGGGAACGAAGAACTCGAATATGCTTTCCACCTTTTAGAAGTAGATAGATTTGAAATAGAACTCCAACTCCTCGTCCGATATTCGTAGCGATAGCAGCACCTTCGATACCCATTGCCGGAACCGGACCAAAGCCGAAGATAAAGATCGGATCCAGGATCATATTAAGACCATTAGAAATCCATAAAACTCTCATTGCGATCGCTGCGTCACCCGCACCTCTAAAAACCGCATTGAGCCCGAACAAAAGCATGATCACTATATTCCCGCCAAAGATCCATTGAGTATAACGAGAGCCGTGCTCCACAACCCAGGGATCTCCACCCATGATTATAAGAAGATCTTTCGCAAACCAAACTCCGAAAATTGCAAACGGCAATGAAACAAGTATGGAAAGAAAAACAGATTGAACTGCGGCAATCCCTGCTTGCTCCTTATCTCCTTCTCCGATCCTTCTTGCAATGATCGCAGTCACTGCAGTCGACATTCCGATAGCGAGAGAATAAAGAAGAAACAAATATGTTTCCGTAAGCCCGACCGCAGCAACAGCAGAAGCCCCCAAAGCGCCTACAAAATAAATGTCAACGACTGCAAATGCAGACTCCATGACGAGTTCCAAAACCATCGGAACTGAGAGTAAGAAGACGGCCTTACCAAGCGAAATTTGTGTGTAATCCGCTTCCGTCCCTGTAAGCGCCTTTCTTAATTCCCTCCAAAGAGAAGATCGTTCCGATTCTAACTTAGGGTCTTTTTTTATAGCTTCCATCCGAGCACCTTTTGCGATCAAGTTCTGATCGATCTGCACAGAAAAGCAAGGCACTTTAGGGGATCATTTTGAAGGTGAGAACATTCTGGATCAATTTAAACACCCGTCGGTGTTTCCGGATTTTCAAAACAGAAGGTCGGGCGTTCCCACACACTCTCCATATTTCTAGGGAAACTTTCACAACCCTGGTGTGGTCGGGCTACTGCGGACTACGCTTCGCTTCGGACGCCTCGCCTTCGGCTGCGGGGTCCGCTACGCGTCCTTCGTATCCCTAACGCGGGGAGTAAATACTTTACAATTCTCGTATATACGAAATTATTTAAAATATGTCGGATTCATTATCCTTTCTTGAAATCGCCGAAAAAGCATTAAACACGATAGGAAAACCAATGAGCGCCTCCGAAATCTGGGCACTTGCAAAAGAACGGAACTGGAAAACGGACTCAGTTGGGGTAACTCCCTGGGCAACAATCGCTGCACAAATTTACGTCAGTATAAAAAATGATCCTCACACTCCTTTTCGACAAGTTAGTAAAAGACCAACCCGATTTGTACTAACTCCTTGGGGAGAAGCTGCTGAAAGAGCTGTTGCTGAATTGAATTCTTTAGTACTAGAGTCGGAAAATGTACCATTGAAGGAAAGAGAACTACACCCTGCCCTTGCAAAGTTTGTATATTCCAATTCTCATTTCAGAGCATACGTTAAAACGATTTACCACGAAGTTTCAATCAAATCAATTAAGGGAAGAAATCTTTGGTTGCACCCAGACTTAGTAGGAGTTCGATTTAATTTTGATGAGTATAAAAAAGAAACAGTCAACTTACAAAAATTAACCGCAAATCCGGATTGTTATCTATTCTCCTTTGAGATGAAAATCAACCTTCATTTTGGGAATTTACGAGAGGCATTTTTCCAAGCAGTTTCGAATTCCTCTTGGGCCAATGAAGGTTATCTGGTAGCAGCAAATATCCAAGAAGAAATGGATCTTATGGATGAACTAGCAAGATTGAATAAAGCCTTCGGTATTGGAATCATCCGACTCAATACCAGTAAACCCGAGCAGAGTGAAATCCTTTTTCAATCCAATCCTAAATCGGAATTAGATTTTGATACAATCAATCGATTGGTAGAAGATAATGAGAATTTTAAGGATTTTTTAAGTAATATCGCAGAAGATGTGAAATTAGGGAAGGTAAAGAGTGAGTATGATAAGAGGGATTGAAGAAATGATCACGGTAACTCCGGTTTCCCTAACTCTTTCAAAAACTGGTTATGCTTCTTCTTTGCCTCTTGCAGCTTTTCTTCCAGCTGAATAAGTTCCAGGTTGACTCTTTCAAGATCTATCTCTATATCCGCAATGGCCGTACTGATATAACGGGAAATATTCAGATTAAAATGATTCTTCTCGATCTCTTCTATTCCGACACGTCGGGAATATCGCTCTTCTTCATTTCGATTTTGGTAAGTCGAAATAATTTTTTCCATATGCTCCGAGAGAAGCAGGTTTTGCCGTTTCCCTTTTTCAAAATATTCACTTGCATTGATAAAAAGAATATCATCGAACTTTTTACATTTCTTTAAGACAAGGATACAAACTGGAATTCCCGTAGAATAAAATAGATTCGATGGTAAGCCGATGACGGTATCAATGTGGGAATCTTGGATGAGTTTGGTGCGTATTTTTTCTTCATTGCCACCACGAAAAAGCACTCCATGCGGAAGAATGATCGCCATGGTCCCTTCATCGCTCAAGAAATGAAATCCATGAAGTAAAAAGGCAAAATCCGCAGCTGATTTTGGCGCAAGACCACCATAGCCCTGAAAGCGGAAATCTTCTTCTAAGGATTTTGAAGGCTCCCAGCGCAAACTAAAAGGAGGATTGGCAACAATCGCATCAAAAAGAATTTTCTTAGCTGGATTCGGATTGTTTAGAAGCTCCCATTCGTTAAATAAAGAATCCCCGTGATGGATCTCGAACTCCGTATCCTTGACACCATGCAATAACATATTCATTCGGGCCAAGTTATATGTAGTTATATTCTTTTCCTGACCGTATAGCTTTCCAATACTACCGCCTTCTTTCAAAATTTGGTTTCGCACATTCAGCAATAAGGATCCTGAACCACAGGCGAAGTCCAAAACCTTCTCTAATTTTTTCTTTTTACCAGTGCTTGGATCTTGGCTATCAAGCGTAACGATAGCTGAAAGAATACTGGAAATCTGCTGAGGAGTATAAAACTCTCCTGCCTTTTTGCCGGAGCCTGCGGCGAATTGACCGATCAAATATTCGTAGGCATCACCTAAGATATCGCTGTCGGAAGAAAATTTTCCAATCCCTTCTGCAATTTTTGTAATGATCGCGCAAAGTTTTTTATTTCTTTCCTCATAATTTTTACCCAGTTTTTCAGAACTCAGATTGATTTCCGAAAACAATCCTTGGAATGTACTAGCAAAGGATTGCTCTTCAATATATTTGAATCCTTTCTGTAATGTTCCTAATAAATCTTTGTTTTGTGTGCGGGATAGTTCAGCAATATAACTCCACAGAAAATTAGGTTCTATTACATAATGAAGCTTTCGACGCATTTGCGTTTCAAACTCTTTTATATCCGCATCGTTTGCTTCATACCAAACGTTAAGAGGTGTACGTTTGTCTTCGCCGCCAAGTTTAGGATAGTCCTTTCCCAATTCCTTTTTTGCCGCCGTCTCATAGTTATCCGACAAATATCGTAAAAACAAAAAAGAAAGCATATAATCGCGGAAATCGTCCGCGTTCATGGAACCACGCAATTGGTCTGCGATCCCCCAAAGCGTTTTGCCGAGTTGGTTGAGTTGTTGTTCTGTCATGGTTGATTTATCTATCTTGGAATCAATTCGCGGTTAAAGTGGTAGCGACTCAAAAAATCATTCAAAATTTTCTTAAAATATCCTTTGTTTTCTTGTAACATTTCTTTCGGTTCAAAAAGAGAATAATTTCCGTGGCTTAGAACGTTGATCATCCGTGTATAGATGATTCCATCAGGATCATCATGGTCTTGTTTCAGACACTCGGAAAAGTTTTTGAATCCGTGAAAATGTGCGGTTTTTTCCAAAATGCTACGCAAGATATTAAAATGATACGTATACAACTTTCCTGATTCTACTGCTTCCGTAAGGTCTTTGAGCGTGGCTACATGGTGGTAAAATGGGGTATCATCCGTATCTTGAAGTTCATAGCCACTCAATGATTCATTCTTATTTAGAAAGTAACGGGGAGCATTTTTTAACTCATTCCACATTACATTGAAAAATAAAGTATGATGAGAAGAGATGATAATTTTTTTACGATTATTCTCTTTTTTTAACATCTGTGCCAAATGCCCAGCAACTGCGATCGCATTATTATCGTCGAGAGATGAGATCGGGTCGTCAATATAGATATATTTAACCCATTTGTATGTATCCTCTTCATCGATAGCAAGTTGAACGATCGCTAAAAAGAAACACCAGATAAAAATGATTTCCTCTCCTCTAGATATTTTGATATGATTCAGAGTAACAGTCTCTTCCTCTATCCGAATCGTTCTTTCGAAACTGACCGTCCAGTTGTCGTAATCTATATAAAAATCAAAATCAGCATACCGACTCAATAACGGTCGGATTCGACTTTCCATTTCCAAAGATTGAATCCCCTCCACAAATCGAGAGTCTTTATTGATCAAAAGTTTTCTTTCACTATCTTTGTCGAGATCATTGTCCCAACGAAAAAGATCTTCCGTAAAGGCGTTAAAATATAGAGTATCTCTTTTCTCTCCGTCTCTTCCTGCATCCTTAAAAGCCATAGATAATCGGGTCTTTCCCGTTCCATTGTAAGCAAAGAGAATGATATACTTTTTATTTTCCAATAACTCTCGAAAATGAACTGCAAGTTCCTCTAAACTATAAAAAGGCATAATCTCTATTCACCCATTTCCGGAAATAACTGCTGTAATAAGCCTTTCTTGTGTAATTTCAATTCTTCTAATCTTTGTGACTGTTCAGTAAGCAATTCATCGATCGAGGAAAGACAATTAGCAATCTTTTGCTGTTCTTTACTTTTAGGCAAAGCTAACTTGAGCTTTCTTTGAGTTGTAATAGGCACTTGATTTCGAGTTGATTGCTTCATCACTCGAGTATATTGCTCCACAAATAAGGGGCAGCTAAGTGCAAATTGCAAAAAATTGTTTATTAACCGAAAATTGTCGCACCTAAAATATGTTGCCGTGGTGCTTAGAATAACGAAATCCAATTTGGTTTCCAGCTTTGCCACTGGTCCAACGGTTGCATTATGCGCAAACAAAATATCCCCACTTCTCGCTACACCTTTCTTAAATAGCCTTGCTATCTGTTCCGGAAGGTGTTTACATCTTGAAAAATCCACCGTTCCAGCTACAAAGTCATTAGCAGATATGTAAGGAATCCCACTTTCTGAAAATTCATCTGAGCGTGGATACAATTCACCATGATTTCCATCCAAATGGCCAATAATTATATTTGAATCAATTAACTCCTGAATGCTCCTCTCCTCCCACTCCCCCGCGTTCTTAAACTCAGGAAACCGCAATCGGGGAACAGTCTCTCCCTCAGCAGGAAACAACTGTTGCAACAAACCTTTCTTATATGACTGAAGAGCTTTTAACTTTTGGGATTCTAAAGAGATGATTTCATCTAAGGAGGAAAGACAATCGGCAATTTTTTGTTGTTCGGAGAGAGAGGGGATTGGTAACAATATCTCGGAGAATTGTACAAAACTGACCATTTTTCCATCTCGAATTCCTTCAATATTCTTATTCAAACTTTTAATATATTTATCAGTTTTAAAATAGTATCGATAAAAATGGTCCACAAGCGGAACTATCTTGCGTAGAATAATATAGGCGGGACTACAAATTCCTTTATAAAATGAGTATTCTATTCCGCCTTGAAACGAACGTAAACTTATTATAAAATCACCTTGCTCTACGACTTTATAACTTTCGACACTCCTTTCCATTACCGAAATTTGATAGTTGATTAAATCACGAGGAATTGCTCCATTTTCCTGCGTTATTGCAAGAATCGGGAGATCTAAAGTATGATCCTTATTTGATATTGGCTGGAACAATAAATCTCCAGTTCTTTGTTCCCACTCCCCCACACTTTGAAACTCAGGAAACCGCAATCGGGGAACATTTCGTTTTGTGCTCGTCTTCTCCTTCTGCTTCATTCAGTTCCGCCTAACACAAACCGAGCCCTTTCTCTGCGGAGCATTTCAAAGGGGTTCATAAAAGAGATCCTCAATCCCGCACAAGCGTTCGGAATTTTTATGTTCTTAGTGGAAGTAGAAGGGAGCTCATGCGTTACGATCGCACTACCAAGTGCAAGTGCATGACCAATTATATAATAATCTGCAATTTGAAAGAATGTACTGATTGCTCCGGGTTCATAGTTTTGGCTCATTGCCCATTGGCTAACCCTCCCAAGTTGGGCAATCACCGAAGCGTCCGTATTTCGAAAAATGACCGGAGCTTGGTTTTGCACCCAGTCAGTCAATTCATCCGCACCGGCTTGTATTTCATCCGCAACTTTATCAATACTAAACACCACGCCATCCCGGTTCTTCTCCAAAATCCAATTCCAAAAAGCCGGACAAAAATCCAAACCGTAATGCCGATTCTTCGCTTCTATAAATACATTCGCATCTAGGAGATAAGTCACGCAATTACTCCCAATTCCCTGGCCTCTTGGTAAAAGGTAGCATTCTTACGAAAGCCTAACATACGAAACGCATCTTGAAATAAAGTTTGTCCTTCCAAAGTGCTAGTAACAACAGCCAGAGCAAAACGTTTGCCGACACGAACCCCCAAAGTGCGGTAAAAGTTTCCACCTCCAGCATTAGATGTCTGTAATTCAGAAATTCGTTTTACTTCCTCGTTGAAAAGGTTCCAAAAATCGTTTTTATGGATCTTTTCGGCATCGTAAAGTCTTCTCAGCACAACAAGACTACTCACTTTAAAAATCTTTGTCATTCTTTGGATTTCTTCCTGGATGGGTACATCGGTTCGAAATTCCGCTAACGTTTCCTCCATAGGCATCAAAAACTCGGCGGCAACTGAATTGCACCAGCGTTCGATTTCTTTTTCAGAAAACTGTCCCACTCCTACATTTGAGATTCCACTTTCCCCAAGAAATAAATGAGCAAGCTCATGGAAGAGAGTAAACATCTGAGCGGCCTTACTATCATTCGTATTCAAAAAAATAAGCGGAGCATAACTGTCGACAAGCGCAAACCCTCGAAATTCCTCTGTATCCAAATGTCGATGGCTGTTACTCCCCACAATGGAACTTGCCATCACGAGTACACCAGCTTCTTCGATTTTTTCAATGAAGGTTCGTAAGGCGTCTGTCCAGTTTGAAAACTCACGGCGATTTGCAAATGAAATGCCAAATAGGCTTTCCATACTTCGTGCAATTTTGACGGGATTTTCCCTGATTGTAGAACTACTAATAAACGTTATTGGAGACAACCTGTGTAATTGCATATAATCCCGGTACCAAGTTTGTCTCTCTTGGCAAAGATAAAGAGTATCCAACAGATTGGGGCTCGGTCTTGAAAGTCCTCTGTCCGCTATGGTTCGGAAATCAGATACAGGAAGAGATTCCTGGATTGGTTCCGACAAAAACAAGTAGCCGATGGGTACATGAACTGTTTTGGCAAAATCTTCCAATTGGCGAAGTGTCGGCTGACTAATTCCCGCCTCCCAATCCGCGAGTTTTGGAAACCGATGGATCAAAGCATTTTGTTCGAGCTTTGCTCGTTCCCTAGCCCAAACAATCAAGCTTGGATTTACTCCAACAGAATGCCTACTCATAGACTCCCAATCCTGAAATCTCTCTACCTTGAGCTAATTTTTTTAATAAGGGAATAAGATCCGTCATTAGATCAAGTTCCTTCTGGGTACGTTCTTTCCAATTAAGTTCAAATGGGGCCATTAAATCACTTAAAAGATCGGCATCAAAGATCATCCGATCCATGATAGTATTCACAAAACTTTGTAACACGCTGGATTCGAGTCCATGTAACTTCGCGACATTGCCGACTTGATTCCGAAACTTGTCTCCCTTAAATAGCGCATATCCTTGCCTAATCTCACCTTCGGTGAGTGGTTCTCCTACTTTTAAAGTCCCGATATACTCGATCATCTCTTGACGTTCTTCCATTAAACTAGAGCTTGAAGATAGCAAAGCAACCAACTGCTCCCGACTCATCTTATGTTTAGATGTTTTTTGTGTGTATCTGGAAATCAGCTCCATAATATAATCGTAATCAATGATATTCGATGCAAAAAGGACAAATTCAAAATCCAGCTGATGAACGACCGCTTCTCGACCGTCCGACCGTTGCCCAAATTTAATACTTTGTGCCATATCCAAATATACCCCTCGAAAACCGCGAAGCATATCGCCAGGAATAACCTTTTCGATAGCTTCGGTTTGCTCGTTTGAAATATCTGTATATTGGTTCAATTGAGTCTTAACCCTCTGAACTTCCTTAAATAGGTTGATGAACTGTCCTCTTGCCCGATCTCCCTGCAAATTGTTTACTTGTTCAGGCGCAAAAGGCAAGCCTTGGGAACTCATAAACTCATCTAATCTCCTAACGGCATTCTCTAATTTTGTAATTACCATGGAAGCAGGGTCCGCCAACCAGATTTTTCTGGAACGTTCTGCATCTTCACCAGAGAACAAAGTGATAGCTTTATCTACTGCCTCCTTTTGATTTCGAAAGTCCAAAATATTACCATAAGGCTTGGTATCATTCAAGACCCGATTGGTCCGAGAAAAGGCCTGGATCAAACCATGATAGCGCAGATTTTTATCTACATAGAGAGTGTTTAAATACTGGGAATCAAAACCCGTCAAAAGCATATCCACTACTATAACAATATCAATCTTTTGCTTGCGAGGATAGTCTTTGTTTGGATACTTCTGATCTTTGATGCGCTTTTGAATGTCCTGGTAATACAAATCAAATTCTGTGATTTTATGATTTTTACCGTATTGCTTATTATATTCTTTGATAATCTCGGTGAGTGCAGCTTTCTTTTCTTCTGGTGCCTGTTGATTGTCTTCCTTCTCTTGAGGTAAATCCTCTTGGATTTGCTGAATATCCCTATCCCCTTCCGCAGGCGGAGAAAACACACAAGAGACCGACAAAGGAATAAAATCCGTGTCCTCTCTCACTTTCTCTTCCTGAACCTCTTTAAAAAGTCTATAATATGAGATAGCCTCATTAATAGAAGCAGTTGCAAAAATCCCATTAAATCTTCGATTATGAGTTGCTACATCGTGCTTTTTTAATATAGATTCCACAACAGCCTTCTGGAATACCGAATCGCCGCTCCTAACACTGTCAGAACCTTCTTTAAAATAATCCACATGAAAGCGAAGTACATTTCTATCGTCAATCGCGTGCGTAATCGTATATGCATGAAGCCGTTTCTCAAAGATATCATCTGTCGTCACATATGACCCCTGTTTACCTTGCACTTGAACAAAGCCGGAATTTTCACTAAAAATAGGCGTCCCGGTGAATCCAAACAATTGGGCCTTAGGAAAAAAATCCTTTATGGCTCTATGATTCTCGCCGAACTGTGAGCGGTGGCACTCATCAAAAATAAACACGACTCTTTTATTACTAAGGGCTTCCAGTCGCTCTTTATAAGTATTTCTTTGGTTAGAATTTAAAGCTAGACCCAGCTTCTGAATCGTAGTGACGATCACTTTATCTGCATAGTGTGTTGAAAGTAATCGATGTACAAGTGCCTCTGTATTCGTGTTCTCCTCTACACAACCTTCTTGAAATCGATTGAACTCTTCGCGTGTTTGGCGATCTAAATCTTTGCGATCGACCACAAATAGGCATTTCTCAATGTTCGGGTCATCTTTCAATAGAGTCGATGCTTTGAACGAGGTCAAAGTTTTTCCGCTTCCGGTAGTATGCCAGATATACCCGTTTCCGCGATTTTGCTGAATACAATCTACGATCGCCTTAACAGCATAAATTTGATAAGGACGCATTACGATTAACTTTTGCTCACTCGCCACTAAAACCATATAACGACTGATCAATTGCGCCAAGGTGCACTTCGGTAGAAACTTTCGAGTGAATTCGTCCAAATGAGTAACTTTTTTATTATCCTCAGTAGCGAGCTGATAGATCGGAAGAAACCGCTCATCAGCATCGAAACTAAAGTGTTGGCCTTGGTTATTCGAAAAGTAATATGTGTTCGTTTGGTTACTTACTATGAATAACTGAATAAAACAAAGGAGAGAATTGGTATACCCATTACCCGGATCATTCTTGTAGTCCACAATCTGCTGCATGGCTTTGCGCGGACTAATTTCCAAAGTTTTAAGTTCGATTTGTGTTATCGGTATTCCATTCAACAGGATAATTACATCATACCTATGATAACTATCTGCCGTATTCATTCGAAGTTGGTTAATAACTTCAAAATTATTCTTACACCAGTCAGAGAGGTTTACTAAAGTATAATGTAGAGGAGTTCCATCTTCTCTTTCGAAAGTATTTCTTCCTCGAAGTAATTTCGCAGAAGCATAAACATCCGCATTGACAATTTCGTCTCTAAGTCGAGCAAATTCTGAATCAGTTAAGTTAACTTTATTTAAGTCTTCAAAATGTTTTTTAAAATTTTGTTCGAGAGATAGTCGATCGCGGATATCCGATCGGTAAATATATTTCAATTCACTGAGTTTTTCGATTAATTTAGTTTCAATATTCTGCTCAGTTAACATTCTTACACTCTCGGTTTAATTCATAAAGAAAGGTCTTCTTTACGAATGTCAAAAATGCTTTCTTTAAACAAATCTATGTCAATACTTTCCCGACCTTCCGGAAAACATTAAGAAATTTTACATAAAAAATTCCTAAAAAAGTGGCAACTCGGAGTCCCAGCTCGACTTAACTTTCCCCTTATAAAACAAAAAAGCCAGAGCTATTAACTCTGGCTTTCTAACTAAACTTCAACATTGAATATAACTGCGATTTAGAACTGTTTGCTGATCATCTTGTATGGATGTTCATGTTTTGCGCGGCATCTTATTATAGATGCTGCATTGGCGTTGTTACCACCAAAGAAGAGTAAGTCTTCTTTGGAACTTTCGTAATATGGTCAAGCCTCACGAG